>CAMODP010000043.1 GCA_946611445.1 uncultured Eubacterium sp. | reverse complement strand
GCAGAGTGACGGAGCAGGCCGGCCGCGGCATGACAGTTCCGTCTGACCCGGTGGGAGGAAATACAGAAATGCGATTCCGCAAAGAAAGGAGGGCGAAAAATGCAGAAAATACCGTTTGACAAAAGTGAGCTGAAGGTGGTCCGCGAAGAGCCGAATTTCTTCGGAGGACTGAATCCCTTCTATAATTTTCCGATCAGCGCCCGCGAAGAGTGCGTGCGGACATATAGGGACAGGGTGCAGGACTGGATCCTGACAGACGTGGAGATGAACACATTTACACCTTCCATTTTCCCGGATAATATCGCCCGGGGCTTCTGCTTCGAGGGCGGGGAGCCGCTCCCGAGAGAGAAATTCGGCGGCAAGGACATGTTCGGCATCGACTGGATCTATGTCGACGTAGCCGGAGGCTCCATGGAGAACCCGGACAAGCCGAGGCTGTTTACGGACGCCAATGAATGGGAAGAGAAGATCGTGTGGCCGGATGTGGACTCCTGGGACTGGGAGGCAAGCGCCGAGCGGAACAAAGAGTATCTGGCCAACGGCAAGTGCAATATGCTGACCTTCCTGAACGGCCCCTGGTTTGAGCGCCTGCTTTCCTTCATGGGATTTGAAGCCGCGGCCATGGCCCTGATCGATGAGGATCAGGAAGACGCCCTCAAGGCACTGCTGCACAAGACGACAGACCTCTACATTCATCTGGTAGACCTGTGCTGTGAGCACTATGACCTGGACGGCTTCCAGATGCATGACGACTGGGGTTCCCAGAAAGCGCCGTTCTTCTCAGATGCTGTCGCGAGGGAATTCTTCCTTCCGGAAATGAAGCGCTACAATGAGCACGTGCATTCAAAGGGACTGTTCAGCGACCTGCACAGCTGCGGCCATATTGAAGACCGCTGCGACATCTTTGCAGAGGCAGGGTTTGATTCCTGGACCCCGATGCCGATGAACAATACCATCGAGCTCTACAGGAAATACGGCGACAAGATTGCCATCGGACTGGTATATGACAAACCCTTCGATCCCGCCACCACCAGTGAGGCAGACCAGAGAGCGGCTGCCAGGGATTTCGTAGACCGCCTGCTCATCCCGGGCAAGATCGGCACCTGGTCCGGATTCTACAATGCGCCCGGCATCATGACGCCGGCCTTCCGTGAGGAGCTGTATATCGCGTCCAGAGAGAAATTCTCATCGTAATATATTGACAGGGCAGGCTGCCATACCTGCTGCTGTATTTCAAAAAACGCACAGAGACTCCCGCCTTTTATGCAAGGGCGGGAGTTTTCAGTGGGGTGCTGTGTGCACAGGGCTGTCTGTCTGGCGCTGGCTTCTCCCTGCGGCGATCGGTTTAGTGCCTGAGCCCCAAAGAATTTAATTGGGGAACGGGCTAATTAACGCATACGCGAAACCTTCATTGCGCCTCTATGTGCATGTATGCTATACTTGTGCAGTATTTATCCTGGAGAGAAAGAACTGCCATGAATTACGTCGTTTTTGACCTGGAATGGAACCAGTGTCCGTATGGAAAAGACCGGGAAGTAAAAAGTCTTCCCTTTGAAATAATAGAGATCGGCGCGGTCAAGCTCGACCAGGGCCGGAATATTGTCGATACCTGGCACCGGGTGATCCGTCCGTCCGTGTACAAGACGCTGAACTACAGGACGCAGGAGGTCATCCATCTGCGGCAGGCCGACCTGAAGAAGGGCATCTGGTTTCCGGACGCCCTGCGGGAGTTTCTCTCCTGGGCCGGCCACGACTCCGTGTTCTGCACCTGGGGGACGGTGGATCTTCCGGAACTGCAGCGGAACATGAAGTATTACAACCTGCTGCACCTGCTGCGGGGACCCATGCACTACTATGACGTGCAGAAGCTGTTTGCCGTGCAGTATGAGGACATGAAGAGCCGCCGGTCGCTTGAATACGGGGCGGATTATTTCTCCCTGGAAAAGACCATGCAGTTCCACAGGGCGCTGTCCGACGCCTGGTACACGGCTGAAATATTCCGCAGAATCGACATGGATGTGGTGCAGGCCTACGATTCGATTGATGTTTACCAGAATCCGAAGAAAAAAACGGATGAGATCCACATGGTATACAACGGGTATTCCAAGTATATCTCCCGGGAATTCAGTACAAAAGAGGAGGCCATGACGGATCCGGAGGTGCTTGCCACGCACTGCTGTCTGTGCGGCCGGAAGGCCCGCAAGCGTGTGCTCTGGTTTTCCGTGAGCGCGAAAAACTATTACTGTATTGCGGAGTGCCCGGAGCATGGGCTTCTGAAGGGCAAGATCCGCATGAAGCACACGGATGAGGACAGGGTGTATGTGGTGAAGACGATCAAGGTGACGGGACAGGCGGAGGCGGAATCGATCCGCGAGAGACGGGATGACCTCCGGGAGCGCCGCCGCAGACGCAGGAATCCCCGCGCCGCATCGGCCCGTCCCTGACGGGACGGTGTGCCCGGCGGAAGATGCTTCTGTGCTTGACAAGGTGGAAATGAGGTTCTTATAATAAGGAACAGTCTGAAAAGGGATCATCTGGAGGAGGTAGCAGATATATGTACCAGAAAGTCGACACAAATCTGAATTTTGTGGAGAGAGAACACAAAGTTGAGAAATTCTGGGCTGAAAACCAGATCTTTGAAAAAAGCATCAAAGAGCGAGAGGGCAGTCCGATGTATATGTTTTACGACGGACCGCCGACAGCAAACGGCCAGCCGCATATCGGCCATGTGCTGACCCGCGCGATCAAGGATCTGATTCCCCGCTACCGCGCCATGAAGGGCTATGATGTGCCGAGAAAAGCCGGCTGGGACACACACGGACTCCCGGTAGAGCTGGAGGTTGAGAAAGAGATCGGCATCGACGGCAAGGATGAGATCGAGGCCTACGGCATCGAGCCTTTTATAAAGAAATGCAAGGAGTCTGTCTGGAAGTACAAGGGCATGTGGGAGGAATTCTCCGGCAAGGTCGGTTTCTGGGCGGATATGGACAACCCGTATGTCACCTATTATGACGACTATATTGAGTCGGAGTGGTGGGCGCTGAAGACGATCTGGGACAAGGGCCTTCTGTACAAGGGCTTCAAGGTCGTTCCTTACTGCCCGTCCTGCGGGACGCCGCTCTCCTCTCATGAGGTCGCGCAGGGGTACAAGCCCCTGAAGGAGCGCTCTGCCATCGTCCGCTTCCGCCTGAAGGATGAGGATGCCTATTTCCTCGCCTGGACGACGACGCCCTGGACCCTTCCGTCTAATATCGGCCTCTGCGTGAATCCGGATGAGATCTACGCGAAGGTAAAATGCATAGACGGCTATACCTATATCATGGCTAAGGCCCTGCTGGATACCGTACTCGGCCCGCTGGCGGATGAGGATAAGCCCGCATACGAGATCCTGCAGACAATGACCGGCAAAGACCTGGAGTACACGGAGTATGTGCCGCTGTATGCCTGCGCGGAGGAGACTGCCCGCAAACAGCACAAGAAGGCCTTTTTCGTGTGGTGTGACGGCTATGTCACCATGACAGACGGCACAGGCATCGTACACTGCGCGCCTGCCTTCGGTGAGGATGATGCACGGGTCGGCAGAAAATATGATGCGCCTTTTGTGCAGATGGTAGATGACCACGGCCGCATGAAGGAAGAGACCCCCTTCGCGGGCATGCGCTGCAAGCCGACCGATGAGGAAAAGAAGCACGGCGCCGTCAGCGCCGATCCGGAGATCCTGAAGGAGCTGGAGGGCCGGGGCCTTCTCTTCTCCGCGCCTGTATTTGAACATGATTATCCGCATTGCTGGCGCTGCAAGACGCCGCTGCTGTACTATGCACGTGAGTCCTGGTTTATCGAGATGACAGCCGTCCGGGACGACCTGGTCCGCAACAATCAGGAGATCAACTGGATCCCGAAAAATATCGGCGAAGGCCGCTTCGGCAACTGGCTGGAGAATATCCAGGACTGGGGTATCTCCCGGAACCGTTACTGGGGCACGCCGCTGAACATCTGGGAATGCCCGGACTGCGGAAAGCAGATCAGCGTGGGCAGCCGCAGAGAACTGGCGGAGCTGAGCGGCGATCCGAAGAATGAGCAGATCGAGCTCCACAGACCCTATGTGGACCAGGTACTGATCCGCTGCCCGGAGTGCGGCGGCTCCATGAAACGCGTGCCCGAAGTCATCGACTGCTGGTTTGACTCCGGAGCGATGCCGTTTGCCCAGCTTCACTATCCATTTGAAAACAAGGAGCTGTTCGAAAAACAGTTCCCGGCACAGTTCATCTCGGAAGCAGTGGACCAGACACGCGGCTGGTTCTATTCCCTGCATGCCGAGGCTACGCTGCTGTTTAACAGACCCGCGTTCAAGAACGTCATTGTCCTGGGCCTGGTTCTGGACAAGGACGGCGAAAAGATGAGCAAATCCAAGGGAAATGCCGTCAGTCCGATGGAGGCCCTGAACAAATTCGGCGCAGATGCCGTCCGCTGGTATTTCTATACAAACAGCGCCCCGTGGCTGCCGAACAAATTCCACGACAAGGCTGTCATGGAGGGGCAGAGGAAGTTCCTGGGCACACTGTGGAATACGTATGCGTTCTACGTCCTGTACGCGGACATCGACGGTTTTGACCCGACAAAATATACGCTGGATACAGACAGCCTGTCCGTCATGGACCGCTGGCTGCTTTCCCGCCTTGCCTCGACGATACGGGAGACGGATGAACACATGGACAATTACCGGATTCCCGAGGCAGGCCGCGCGCTGGAGAGCTTTGTCGATGACATGAGCAACTGGTATGTCCGCCGCAGCCGGGAGCGCTTCTGGGCAAAGGGCATGGAGCAGGACAAGATCAATGCCTATATGACGCTCTGGACGGCACTCACGGAGATCTGCAAGGCAGCAGCTCCCATGATTCCGTTTATGACAGAGGACATCTACCAGAACATCGTGCGCACGGTAGATAAGAGCGCGCCGGAAAGCATTCATCTGTGCGATTTCCCGGCAGTGCATGAGGAGTGGATCGATCCGGAGCTGGAGCAGAACATGAAGCATCTGCTGCAGATCGTTGTTCTGGGCCGCGCGGCCAGGAACACCTCCGGCCTGAAAAACCGCCAGCCACTCGCCCGGATGCTGGTAAAAGCAGGCTTCCATCTTTCGGAGTACTTCCTGCAGATCATTCGCGACGAGCTGAACGTAAAGACGATCGAATTCAGAGACGAGATCCAGGTGCAGTATTCCATCAAGCCGCAGCTGAAGACCGTCGGACCGAAATTCGGCAAGCTGGTCGGCGGCATCCGGAAGGCACTCTCCGAGATCGACGGCGCCGCTGCTGTCAGCGAACTGCAGAAGGAAGGCGTCCTCACGATCACCGTAGAAGGGCAGAGCGTAGAACTGGCCAGAGAAGATCTGCTGATCGATATCGCGCAGAGCGAAGGCTTTGTCACCGCGGCGGACCAGGGCGTGACCGTCATGCTGGATACGTCCCTCACGCCGGAACTGATCGAAGAAGGCTTCGTGTCAGAACTGATCAGCAAGATCCAGACCATGCGCAAGGAAGCCGGCTTTGAAGTCACAGACAGAATCCGCGTGTACGCTGCCGGCAACGACAGAATCACCGGGATCCTGCAGAAAAATCACGACCGCGTTGCTTCCGTCGTCCTGGCAGACGACATGGTATTCGGCGAGACAGCCGGATATGTCAAAGAGTGGAACATCAATTCCGAGAAGGTCACACTGGGCGTAGAGCGCGTCGGCTGAGGCAAATGATGCTGTCGGATGTAAAAGCCGGAACAGCGGCAGTTCCGGAAGGGAACCTCCGCAGCGCCGGTTCTTGGCGAAGGTATTCCTGAGCCTTAGAACCGATGCGCGAGGGCGCTGAACGTCCAGTGGACGTTCGCTTAGCGCCGACCGAAGCGGAGCGTAGACCAGAGCGCAAGCGTTTCCCGTACGGATCGGCCGCTGTGACGGCATGATATGCTTCAGTGTCTGCATAATATAAAGGAGTAAATATATATATGATCAGTCCCGAGTTTAAAAAAGAAAGATTCAAAAGTGACCTGCGGGATGCGGTAAAAATGCTGTTCCGGACTACACTGGAGGAAGCAACCCCGCACCAGATCTATCAGGCTGTCTGCTATACTGTCAAGGATGTGATTATAGACAACTGGATGAAGAGCCAGCAGCAGATGAAAAAAGACGATCCCAGAATCGTCTACTATATGTCCATGGAATTCCTGACCGGCAGGTATCTGGGTAATAACCTTCTGGCACTGACGGCGTATGATGAGGTCAAGGGCGCACTCAAGGAGCTGGGCATTGACCTGAACGCGATAGAGGATGAGGAGCGCGATCCGGCGCTCGGCAACGGCGGTCTCGGAAGGCTGGCCGCGTGCTTCCTGGATTCTCTGTCTACTCTGGGATATGTGGCGTATGGCTGCGGCATCCGGTATCACTACGGTATGTTTGCGCAGAAGATCATTGACGGCTATCAGGTAGAGAAACCGGACAACTGGCTGAAAGACGGCGGGTATCCGTTTGAGCTGAAGCGCCCCGAGTATGCCAAGGAAATCAAATTCGGCGGTTATGTCGCCGTGGATTATGATCCGGAGACGGGACGCAACCATTTCCGGCAGGAGGGTTACCAGTCCGTCCGCGCCGTGCCGTATGACCTCCCGGTCGTCGGATACGGCAACAATGTGGTAAACACACTCCGGATCTGGGATGCCGAGGCCATCAATGATTTCTCTCTGGATTCCTTTGACAAGGGAGATTACCACAAGGCTGTGGAGCAGGAAAACCTGGCCCGGACGATTACAGAGGTGCTCTATCCGAATGACAATCATATGGCAGGAAAAGAGCTTCGTCTGAAGCAGCAGTACTTCTTTGTGTCCGCCAGCGTCCAGACAGCCATCGCAAAATACAAGAAGAGACACAGCGATATCCGGAAGCTGCACGAGAAGGCAGTGTTCCATATGAATGACACACATCCCACGCTCGCGGTGCCGGAGCTGATGCGCATCCTGCTGGACGAGGAAGGCCTGGAGTGGGATGAGGCCTGGGAGGTTACGACAAAAGCCTGCGCCTACACCAACCACACCATTATGTCCGAAGCCCTGGAAAAATGGCCGATCGAGCTGTTCTCGCAGCTGCTTCCCCGTATCTATCAGATTGTCGAGGAGATCAACCGCCGCTTTGTGGAGCAGGTCCGCACGCAGTATCCGGGCAATGAGGACAAGATCCGCAGCATGGCGATCATCTATGACGGCAAGGTGCGGATGGCCAATCTGGCCATTGTCGGCGGATATTCCGTGAACGGCGTGGCCCGCCTGCACACGGAGATCCTGGAGAAGAGAGAGCTGCACGATTTCTATGAGATGATGCCGGAGAAGTTCAGCAACAAGACAAACGGCATCACCCAGCGCCGCTTCCTCCTGCACGGCAACCCGCTCCTGGCGGACTGGGTCACGGATCATGTGGGCAGGGAGTGGATTACCGATCTCCCGGCAATCAGGAAGCTGGCGCTGTATGCCGACGAAGAAAAGGCACAGGCGCAGTTCATGAATATCAAGTACCAGAACAAGGTGCGCCTCGCGAAATATATCCTGGAGCACAACGGGATCGAGGTGGATCCCCGCTCCATCTTCGACGTGCAGGTCAAGCGTCTGCATGAGTACAAGAGGCAGCTGCTGAATATCCTGCATGTCATGTACCTGTACAACCGGCTGCGCGAGCATCCAGAAATGCCGTTCTATCCGCGCACGTTCATCTTCGGCGCCAAGGCAAGCGCCGGATATGAGAGAGCCAAAAAGATCATCAAGCTGATCAACAATGTGGCAGATGTAATCAACCGCGACGCCTCTATCAAGGGCAGGATCAAGGTAGTGTTCATCGAGGACTACCGCGTCAGCAACGCGGAGATGATCTTTGCCGCGGCAGATGTATCCGAACAGATCTCTACAGCCAGCAAAGAGGCTTCCGGCACCAGCAACATGAAGTTCATGCTGAACGGCGCCCTGACGCTGGGCACCATGGACGGCGCGAACGTGGAGATCGTAGAAGAGGTCGGAGAGGAGAATGCATTTATCTTCGGTCTGTCGGCAGACGAGGTTATCAATTATGAGCGCTGCGGCGGGTACGATCCGATGCAGTACTTCAACAATGATCCCGATATCCGCCAGGTACTGATGCAGCTCATCAACGGCATGTATTCCGACGGAGACATGGAGCTGTTCCGGGATCTGTACAATTCCCTGCTGTACGGCAGCGGCGGACGTCCGGATGTTTACTTCATCCTCGCGGATTTCAAGCCCTACGCGCAGGCGCAGGAGCGTGTGGAAGCCCGGTACAGGGACGAGGCCGCATGGGCGAAGAGCGCTATCCTGAATGTCGCACATGCCGGCAAGTTCAGTTCGGACCGCACGATTCAGGATTACGTAGACGATATCTGGAAGACCGAGCCAATTACTGTACAGTAAAACACGCAACTTTCCAAGAATAGTCTTTCAATTTTAATGAAGTTGTAATATTATTGTATATAGGGTTTTCTTCTGAAAAATGGGGAGTATAGACAATCAGTAAGTAATTGGGAGGCAGTAGCTGTGGACAAGACAGAATACAACCAGAAGCTGGATGAGCTTTCGGCCAGTGTGCAGGAAAAGGACTATGCGCATGCCCTGGAGATCGTGGACTCGATTGACTGGCGCAGGGTCAAGAGCATACGCACGCTGAATATGGCCGCGGATGTATATGAGCGCAACAAAGAGTACGAGAAAGAGCGGGAGGTGCTCAAGATTGCGTATAACCACTCCTCGATCGGGAGAGGGGTTTTGTCACGGCTTGTAGAGGTGAATCTGAAAATGGGTGACGTGGACGAGGCGGAGCGGTACTTCCGCGAGTTCTCCAAAGTCGCCCTGAACGATAATTCCCGCTGCCTGCTGCAGTACAAGCTGTACAAGGCCAAAAATGCGCCGCTGGATGCCCAGATCGCAGTCCTGGAGGAGTACAGGGAGCGGGAGTATACAGAGCGCTGGGCGTATGAACTGGCGAAGCTGTATGCCAAGGCCGGCGACAGGCAGAAATGCGTAGAGACATGTGATGACCTGATCCTGTGGTTCAGTGAAGGAAAATATGTCGTGCGCGCCATGGAGCTGAAGATGCGCTTTGAGCCGCTCAGCCCCTCGCAGAAGGCCCTGTATTCCGAGATCCGGGCAACAGGATACCGGCAGAAAAAAACAGAAGAGCCAGAACAGGAATCCGGCGCTGCCGGCGATGTTCTTCCGGTTATGGAGGAACAGGCAGGCGAGACGGCAGGTCTTTCAGCGCCGGCGTCGACCGCCGATCTGGAAGCAGAGCGGATTGCGCGCATTCTCTCCGGAGACTACAGCCCGGAAGAGGAGGAGACGCCTGCGGCGGAAGAAACCGCTGCAGAGACAGAAGATACGGCTGCAGAACAGCCGGAAGAGGAGAGTGTTCCCGCCGAAGAAGCCTTTTCTGCAGAGGACTCGGAAGCTGCCCCGCAGGAAGCGGAGCAGACAGAAGCCGTGCCTGCTGTTGACCTGAGCGGTCTCGATGATGACGAAGACGAAGAAGAAGAGGAGATGGCAACGGATGCTGCGGCTTTCCGCGCAGAACGCGCCGCTCACGCGGAGCGCACTGCCCAGGCGGAGCCGGAGGCATTCAGAAGCCGTATTTTCCGCAGCTTCCAGGATGTTTTTTCCAATCTGTCAAAGGATGACGAGGAGGAACGGATTGAACGTCCGGATGACGAGGAAGAGCCTGCGGACGACGAAAACGCAGTGAATTACCGCGTGCGTGAACTGGAGCCCGAAGAAGAAGCCGGGGAAGCGCCGGCGGAGAGCACGGCCGGCACACAGTATGCCGGCATGAAGACGGAAGATTTTAATCTGGATGCCTTCCTGTCAGAGACGATGGGATCCTTTGCGGGAGAGCTGGCGTCGGGCAGCTTCGCCGGCGCATCGACCACGGATCCGGCGCAGGACAGCGGCAGCATAGATATTCCGGAGCTGAAGGCGGCAGGATCCGCGTCCGCCAGGGTCGAAGACGGCGCGCACGGCACCGGACTGGTTGCCCCCAGTGTGGAGGAGAGTCTGGCGGCGCTGCGGTTTGAATTCCCCGCGGAGACGGAGGAAACCGCAGACGCAGATGCGGAGACCAGCGGCAGCGGTTCTCCGGATTCTTCAGAGACGGATATACCTGCCGCGCCGGAGATCACAACCCGTGCGGATGAGGTGATCCGGGAAGAGAAAGAGGCGGAGACGGAAGAAGCGCCTGCAGATACAGAAGACGGACTGGCAGACGCGCCTCTCTACGACGAAGAGCTGGAAGTGCCGGATCCGGAACCCACAGAAGAAGACAAACGGTCCCGTACGATCACCCTCAGCAAGATCGGACAGAACACTGTACCTGTATCTCTGAACCAGATTCTGGATTCCGAGACGCCGGAAGAACGCCGGATCCGTATCCTGAACAAGGCCAGGCCGACCCGCATGAGCGAGGAACAGCTGGGAATCTTTACGTACTTTGCCCGGATCCCCGGCATGGATACGCAGATTCTGGAGGCACTTAACGGTGTCTATCGCCATGCTGGCGAGCGCACCAGCCTTCACGGGAACATTGCCGTGATGGGAGCTGTCGGCACCGGAAAATCCCGTCTGACGCGGGGGCTGATTGTCGCCATGTGCCGTGATATGGGTCTGGAAGCCGCAAAGGTGGCCAGGATCAACGGCGGTGAGATGAATAAAAAAGACCCGGCGCAGGTCGTGGCCCGGATGGCAGGCGGTTTCCTGGCAATCGAGGATGTCAGCCTGATGACGGCAGATACGGTTGAGAAGCTGAATCAGGCGATGGAGTTCCGCACAGACTGTATGGTTCTGATTATTGAGGACGAAAAGTCCAATATGCGTGCCTTCCTGAAGAAACATCCGCAGTTCGCGGCCAAATTTGAAAAAGTAATTTCCATTCCGGTCTTTACGAACGACGAGCTGGTGACCTTTGCCCGCACGTACGCGACCGAAAACGGGTGCAGGATGGATGACCTCGGGATTCTGGCGCTGTATACCAAGATCGGGAACAACCAGACGGAAGAAGAGCCCATGACCATTGCCCGCGTGAAGGACATGGTGGATGACGCCATTCACCGCGCGAGCCGCCGCCGCAGGAAGAACAGACGCGGCAGGGACAGAGACAAATGGATCATCCTTCATGAGAAGGACTTTGAGTAAAAGATATGGAAAAAAAAGCTCCATGGCTGGGAACACCGGCCGGGACAATTGAAATTCTGCAGAAGTACGGATTTCACTTTCAAAAAAAATACGGACAGAACTTTCTGATAGATCCCCATGTTCTGGAAAAGATCATACGGATCGCCGATATCAGCGGGGATGACTGTGTATTGGAGATTGGGCCAGGGATCGGAACCCTGACCCAATATCTTGCTTATGCGGCGAAACGTGTATGCGCCGTGGAGATCGACGCCATGCTTATCCCGATTCTGGAGGAGACGCTGCGGGACTGGGATAATGTGACGGTGATCCACGCGGACATCCTGAAGACAGATTTAGACGATCTTCTGCGACGGTGCGGAGACGGCCGGCCGGTAAAGGTTGTGGCCAACCTGCCCTATTACATTACCACACCGATCCTGATGACACTGCTGGAGAGGCGTCTGCCGGTATCTTCCATTACGGTTATGGTGCAGAAGGAAGTCGCCGACAGGATGCAGGCAGCTCCCGGAACCCGTGAATACGGCGCGCTTTCACTGGCGGTTCAGTATTACACAGAACCGCATCTGGCGGCGCAGGTTCCCCCGAACTGTTTCATTCCCAGACCGGGAGTCGGGAGTGCGGTCATCCGTCTGGACTGCCGGCAGGAAGCGGCCTGGAAGGTATCAGATGAGAAGCTGCTGTTCGCGTTGATCAGGGCGGCGTTCGGGCAGAGACGGAAAACTCTGCTGAACAGTGTCAGCCACGGCCTGCAGGCAGGCGGGACAGCCATACCAAAAGAGAACATTCTGGCTGCCATCCGCAGATGTGGTCTTCCGGATGCCGTGCGCGGAGAAGCGCTTTCTCTGGAGCAGTTCATTCAGCTGACAGACATACTTCAGAAGGAGATGGCCTCTCCTCTGCAGTTGGAGAATAATCAGGCTTTATCAGGAGGAGTCCAATCTCCTTCTGAGTATGCCTCCGGCAGAGCCGGACTTGAAAAGAGTCAGTGAAAGGAGAAATACAATGACCCATCGATATGAAGACCGTTCTGACCGGTATGATGAAGCGTACAACGACCGCGAAGAACGGTATGACGACGAATACGACGATCGTGAAGATCGGTATGATGACGAAAATGACGACCGCGAAGACCGGTATGACGACGAATACGACGATCGCGAAGACCGGTACGATGACGAATACGACGATCGCGAAG
>CAMODP010000042.1 GCA_946611445.1 uncultured Eubacterium sp. | reverse complement strand
TTCCGCGCTGCGCTTCCTCAAACCTGCCCGCCACTCTGATTTCATAGGCTCCTTCTGAAATTGACTAAGTTTTTGATTTGCGTAATTGAGTCAATCTCTGCACCCTCCAGGGCGGCCGAGTAATGACTACGCTTTGCATTTGAAGGGTTTGAGTCAATCTCCGCCCTCTCTGGCGCGGCCGAATAGTGACTATGATTTGCATTTGTGGGGTTTGAGTCAATCTCTTCACCCTTCGGCGCGGCTGAATAGTGACTAAGATTTGCATTTAGAGTGTTTGAGTCAATCTCCTCCCCCTCCGGCGCGGCTGACAAATGACTAAGATTTGTATTGGGAGGATTTGAGTCATTCTACGCCCTCTCCGGGACGGCCGAACAGTGACTAAGATTTGCATTTGGAGCGTTTGAGTCATTCTTCTCCCCCTCCGGTGCGACTGACAAATGACTAAGATTTGTATTGGAAGGTTTTGAGGCAATCTACGCCCTCTCCGGGACGGCCGAACAGTGACTAAGATTTGCATTTGGAGGGTTTGAGTCAATCTCTTCTCCCTCCAGTGCGACTGACAAATAACTAAGATTTGTATTGGGAGGATTTGAGTCATTCTACACCCTCTCCGGGACGGCCGAATAGTGACTAAGATTTGCATTTAGAGGATTTGAGTCATTCTCCATCCCCTCCATAGTATCTGGAAAAACGCACCTGAAATGGAAAACCCCGCCTCGCACCCTGGATGGGTGCGGACGGGGTCCTTTCAGTCAGCCAAAGCGAAATCTTGCGCCTCTGCGGCTTACCGTGCAGTATTTGACACGATCGCGACGGTCTCGCGGCAGATTGCCAGCTCTTCGTTCGTCGGGATGACAACGACGTCGACCTTGGAATCGTCTGTGGAGATCTTGACATTGCGGCCGCGCACTTTGTTGCGCTCTTTGTCGACTGTGATGCCCAAATACCCGAAGGAATCCAGAATCTTCGCGCGGACGAAACGGTCGTTCTCACCGATGCCGGCTGTGAAGGCGATGGCATCGACACCGTTCATGGCGGCGACGTAGGAGCCGATCTTCTTGACTACGTTGTAGTCGAAGACGTTCAGGGCGATAGATGCATACATATTGCCGTTCAGGGCTGCCTCGCCCAGGTCACGGAAATCGCTGGAGAGATACTTGGACAGGCCCAGCACGCCGGACTTCTTGTTCAGGATCTCCAGAACCTCTTCCACGCTGGCGCCCAGCTTGTGGCCGAGGTACTCAATCACGGCCGGATCGATGTCGCCGGAGCGGGTGCCCATGACCAGACCTGCCAGCGGGGTCAGGCCCATGCTGGTGTCCACGCACTTGCCGTTCAGAACAGCGCTGATGGAAGCGCCGTTGCCCAGGTGGCAGACAATGATCTTGGAATTGTTGATGTCCAGATCCAGGAACTTGGCAGTCTCGCGAGAAACGAAGGAATGAGAGGTTCCGTGAAAACCGTACTTTCTGATCTTGTACTTCTCATAGTACTCATACGGGATACCATACAGGTAAGCGTAATCAGGCATGGTCTGATGGAAAGCGGTGTCGAAGCAGCCTACCATCGGGACGCCGGGCATCAGTTCCTTGCAGACATTGATACCGATCAGGTTTGCAGGATTGTGAAGCGGGGCAAGCTCTGTGCATTCCGCCACTGCCTCGATCATAGCGTCATCTACCAGAGCGGAGCCGGAGAATTTCTCGCCGCCGTGTACGATCCGGTGTCCGACCGCTTCGATCTCTGACAGATTGCTGATCGCGCCGCTGACCGGATTTGTCAGGGCATCCAGAACCATCTGGATCGCTTCCTTATGTGTCGGCATGGGAGCCTCAGTGATCTCCTTATCCAGACCTTCTTTCTGATAGACCAGTCTGCCGTCGATGCCGATGCGCTCGCAGAGACCTTTTGCCAGGACCTCTTCGCTCGCGGAATCAATCAGCTGATACTTCAGAGATGAGCTGCCGCAATTGATTACCAGAACCTTCATGTCATTCCCTCCAATACACTTTATATTTTATTATTCCAGTTTTATCTGTCAGTCGTTCATCTGTGCCTGTACGGCCGTCATAGCCACGACACCTACAATGTCATCTGCAAAGCAGCCGCGGGACAGGTCATTGACAGGCATGGACAGACCCTGCAGGATCGGGCCGTACGCGCCGGCCTTGGCCAGTCTCTGTACCAGCTTGTAGCCGATGTTGCCGGCCTCAAGGCTCGGGAATACAATGGTGTTTGCCTTGCCGGCGACTTCGCTGTTCGGTGCTTTCAGCGCAGCCACACTGCCGACGATAGCGGCGTCAAACTGCAGCTCGCCGTCCAGCTTGATATCCGGGAATTTCTCCTTCGCGATCTTCACAGCCTCAGCTACCTTGGTCACGTCATCATGCTTTGCGCTGCCCATGGTGGAATAGGAAAGCATGGCTACGCGGGGCTCGGCACCTACAAAGGCGCGGAAGGATTCAGCGGAGAGGCCTGCGATCTCAGCCAGCTTCTCGGAATCAAAATCTGTATTCACGGCGCAGTCGGCAAATACGAACAGGCCGTTCTCACCGAACTCGCAGTTCGGAACCTCCATCAGGAAGAAACCGGATACACTGTGGATGCCGGGTTTGGTCTTCAGCAGCTGCAGGGCCGGACGAATGGTATTGCCGGTGGAGTGGCAGGCACCGGAGACAGCGCCGTCAGCATCGCCGCACTTGCACATCAGGCAGGCATAATACATGTAGTCCTTCATCATCTGCTCTTCTGCCTGCTCCGGAGTCAGTCCTTTGGACTTGCGCAGCTCGACGAATTTGTCGATATATTTCTGACGGTTGGGGTCTGTGGAGGGATCGACCACACGGATCCCTGTGAGGTCTGCGCCGTTGCTGTATTTCTCAATATCCTCCGGTGTCGCGATCAGCGCGATCTCCGCGATCCCTTCAGCCGTGATCTTCACCGCAGCCTCATAGGTACGGGGATCCATACACTCCGGAAGGACGATTACCTTCTTGTTCGCTTTCGCTCTCTCTTTGATTGTGTCAATAAATGCCATTGTCATATACTCCTTTCCATTTTTGATTCCGCTCATTATCTGCAGTTCATGCATTCTTCCCGCAAAAAGGGAAAAATTGTATACATGACACACTCTTTGTAAAGTATAATCCCATCTTTTTCATGAAACAAGTTCATAATTAAATACAAAGAAAAAAACGGAAGACAAGCAAACTGTTCTGCTCCTCTTCCGTTTTTGTTCATCCGATCTTCTGCACTGTCATCTTCTCCGTCCCGACTCAGTCATCAATCGAGCATGCCCGGCGGAAATCCTTCAGTTCCTTGGCATACTTTTCTGATTTCCCGTAGCGGGTCTGGTTCAGCTGCAGATGTGAGAAAGCCAGGAGAAGGAAAATACCCATACCCATAACAATCATAAAGGGCATGGCATCCTCCAGATAACCGGTCTGCACTCTCGTGCCGGTACTGGTTGTGGTTGCGGACGGCGTATAGTTATAGCCTGTTCCGGATGAGACACTGCCTGTGCCTGTTGTCGCTGACGACTGCGTTCCGGAATAAATACTTCCGGAAGAAGCGCCTGTAGTGGTTTTCGCTGTGCCCGGTGTCACGTTCTGTCTTGCTGTATTGCCAGTCAGCACCTTGCCGCCCGCCAGCGTGTCGCCATAGGCAACAGAAGTGCAGGCGAGCACCATCACAAGCAGCACTGCCGTCAGCAGCATCCGCAGCGTATGTCTTTTCATGTGAATTCTCCCCTTTCGTATCAATAATCCCCTTTATGCCGTCAGCAGCAGACACACTCCTGACAGTTACATGAAGTATATCACATTCTTTTTCAGAAGTGAAGAGATAATTTCGCAAATCCGGCATCACCGGAACGCCTTCATCCTGCGGAGTATCCGCACCAGCCTGCCGCCCATGGGAAAGTGCAGCATCTCTTCTTCTGAAATGCCTGAAAAGCGCACATACAGCATCATATACGCCAGCATGGCCAGAACCACTGCGATCATCAGGCAGATGAAGGGTCTGCGCGTGACAGTGAAGAGACCGTAGTAGACGGCTACCGCCAGGATTCCCATCAGCGCAGATGCCAGAAGCGGCGCGGAATAGGTGCGGCGGATTTCGCTGCGGAAGCCCAGGTATTTCCTCATGGAAAAGACATTCATTATACAGCACACAGCGCTGAACAGGATATTCGAGAGCATAACCGCATAGATATCCAGTGCGGAAAAAGCATACAGCATCGCTGCCAGACTTGCCAGATTCACGAGCAGAGAAACCCCCGCGTTCAGCAGAGCTGTCCGCTGTCTCCCGATCGACTGGAGCACCCCACCGGTGATAATGGAAAAGGAATCCGTGATGATAAATACCGAGCCCGTCAGCATCAGTTTCGCGGCCAGATCCGTAGAGGAAGGAAACAGAACCCCCATGATCGGAAAAGCCAGTACCGTCAGGCCAACCATGGCAGGTATGCAGATGAACATGCTCAGCTGCAGCGTCCGTCTGACCTCACGGTTGACCCCTGCTATGTCGCCGGTCGCGTGACGCCCCGCCGTCTCCGGCATCATTGCGGAGGTGCTGGCAGACGCCAGCGCCAGCGGGATGCCGATCAGCGGCATATAGAAATTGCTGTATTCGCCGTATGCAGCAGACAGCAGCTCCGCGTCAAAGCCCTTCCAGCCCAGGATGCTGGAATACAGATAGCTGTCCAGATAGGCGCTGCAGTTATAAATAAAGGAAGTGAAAATGATCGGCGTGATCATCAGGACAAGCTTTTTCAGGATGTCCCCGTACCGCTCCTCTTCAGATCCGACATCCTGGCTGCGTTTTTTCCGGAACCATTTCCGGTTGATCCCGTAGACAAACAGCATAAAAAGCAGCCCGGTCAGGACGCCTGCGCCGGTTCCCATCGTGCCGCCCATGGAACCGTATACCGCTGCCTGTGTCCCGCCCTGCGGCGCAAAGGTCCGGATCAGGATCCACGCGCCGAACACGCTGACGATCGCGTTGACGATCTGTTCCAGTATCTGTGATACAGAAGTGGGCGTCATCGTCCTGTATGCCTGGAAATAACCGCGGTATACACCGAGAATCGCCGAGAAAAAGATGGTCGGTGCCAGCATCCGGAGCGCGGGGACGGCATTCGGCTGGTTGGGAGGCAGCAGGAGCCGGCCCGCAAACCAGGTGAACAGCGCTGTCACGCCTCCAACGACAACTGCGTACAGCATGGCCGCCCGGAAGATCTTCTCCGCGTTCCGGTACTGCCTGAGCGCGATTCTCTCCGACACATTCTTTGACACTGCCATGGGAATACTGTAGGAGGATATGAGCAGCAAAATGGTATAGAGATTGCTGGCAAGCCCGTAGTACCCCAGACCCACCGCGCCCAGCACCTGGCCGAGCGGCCTGCGGTACAGCAGACCAATGACGCGGGATATGATCGTGGCCACCATCAGGATGGATGCGTTTTTTACAAGTGATGAATTATTGTCTGTTTCCTGTTTCATGAACCTATTTTAGCCTCACATAAAAAGAGTCAGATTCTCCAGTCTATGGCCGTAAGTCCGTTTCGCACCAGAAATTCGTTTGTTCTGGAGAAAGGCCGGCTCCCGAAAAAGCCCCGGTACGCAGAAAGGGGACTCGGGTGCGGCGATTTTATGATCAGGTGCTTCGGATTGAAGATCATGCTCTCCTTGCTCTGCGCCGGTCTGCCCCACAGGATGAAAACCATCGGCCTGTCCTGCTCTGCCAGCACGCGGATCGCGGCGTCCGTAAACTCCTCCCATCCGATATTGCGATGAGAATTCGCCCGGTGCGCCTGCACGGTGAGCACTGTATTCAGCAGCAGCACGCCCTGCCTGGCCCAGGGTTCCAGGCAGCCTGTGTCCGGGATCGGACAGCCAAGGTCATCGTGCAGTTCCTGGTAGATGTTTACCAGAGAAGGCGGAATCTCCACGCCCGGCTTAACGGAAAAGCAGAGGCCGTGTGCCTGTCCGGGCTCATGATAGGGATCCTGCCCGAGAATAACAACCTTAACCTCGGAAAGCGGGGTAAAATGAAATGCGTTGAAAATATCATCCGCAGGCGGATATACCGGGCCGGAGCGATAGGCGTCGCCGACGGTCTGGAACAGTTTTCTGTAATATGGTTTCCGGAACTCGCCCCGCAGGGCCTGTTCCCATTCTCCGGTGATTGGGGGCATGTGGGTTCTCCTGATTTTTTTGTTTATACGGACGCCGTCCCAGGGACAGGGGCTTGCCCTGATGTCCGCTGCTCCGCAGGTCCGAGCCTGCTCATCTAAGATGCCCGGGCAAAGCCCCGCCATCTAAGATTCGTCCGGTCTCGGACACGTGCTCGCTGAAGGCGGACACATGGGTATCCCCTGTCCCCGGGCCGGCTGTGCATAAATAGGATATTTTTACTTTTACAAAGGCAGATTACCTGCTTATGTCGTTTCACCAATACACAGCATATTACTTTTTCATAAGTAGTACTTACAGCAGGTATTGCAGCAGGGATCTGCGAGCGGACGCATTCCGTGAGCACGTGTCCGAGACCGGCCGAGTCTCAGGCGGCCGGGACAGACCTTGCCCGGCCGTCATAGACGAGCAGGCTCGGACCTGCGCAACAGCGGACACCGAAGATTCCTGCTGCAGTACCTGCGTACGTATACGCACAAATCTCACAGTCTCACAGCCACGCCTTCATCCCGCAGATACTCTTTCAGCCTGCGGATTTCCAGCTCGCGGTAGTGGAACAGGGACGCTGCCAGGGCGGCGTCTGCGCCGCCTTCTGTGAGGGCGTCGCGGAAGTGTTCCATAGTGCCGGCGCCGCCGGAGGCGATCACCGGAATGCGCACGGCGTCTGCGATGGCACGTGTGAGCGGCAGATCGTATCCGGCTTTTGTCCCGTCACAGTCCATGCTGGTCAGGAGTATCTCGCCGGCGCCCATCTGTTCCGCCCGGACAGCCCATTCTACGGCATCGATTCCCATGTCGACTCTGCCGCCGTTTTTGTAAACGGTCCAGCCTTCTCCCTCTGCGCGCCTGCGGGCATCAATGGCAACGACAACACACTGGCTGCCGAATTTTTCAGCCGCATCCGCGATCAGCTGTGGATTGTTCAGTGCAGAGGAGTTGATGGATATCTTGTCCGCTCCTTCGCGCAGAAGCATCCGGAAATCCTCAACCGTGCGGATGCCTCCGCCGACGGTAAAGGGAATAAACACCTGCTCGGCGACTCTCCTTACCATATCGACGACTGTGGCGCGGTTATCGCTTGAGGCGGTGATGTCCAGAAACACCAGCTCGTCGGCGCCTTCCCTGTCATAGATCTTTGCCACCTCTACGGGATCTCCCGCGTCCCGCAGATTGACAAAATTGACCCCTTTTACGACCCGTCCGTCATTTACGTCCAGACAGGGTATGATTCGCTTTGTAAGCATGGAACGCTCTCCCTCTTCCTATTATATTCACTGGCTGCACGCTCTGCTGCGCAATCTGACTGTTTCTATTTCAGCGCCAGGAAATTCTGCAGGATCTGTCTGCCGACCGACGAACTCTTCTCGGGATGGAACTGCGCGGCCATCACATTGCCCTGCTCGACTGAGGCGTGGATCGTGACGCCGTACTCTGCCGTTGCCCGGACAATGGAAGGGTCAGCCGCGCGGAGATAATAGGAGTGCACAAAGTAAACATACGCGCCTTCCTGAACACCGGCAAACAGTCTGCCGTCATTCTGCAAATGCAGAGAATTCCATCCCATGTGCGGAATCTTCCGCCCCTCTCCTTCGGGAATGCGCAGCACCTCACCCTTAAGGATACCCAGGCCCTCCGCCCCGGGGCTCTCTTCGCTCCTCTCAAACAGGAGCTGCAAGCCCAGGCAGATGCCCAGAAAAGGTTTTCCCTCTTCTGCCGTCTCACGGATCACATCAACCAGGTCAAACCGGTACAGGTTCTCCATGGCGCTGCCGAAACTGCCGACACCGGGCAGGATCACGTGATCCGCCTGCCGGATCACAGCCGCATCGCTGGTGAGCACCGCGTCTCCGCCTAATGCCTCCACGGCTTTCTCAACACTCCGGATATTTCCGGCATCGTAATCTATAATGGCGATCATTGCTTCCTCTCTTGCATTTGCATGCCGCAAATGATAGAATATTCATCTAACTGACCCTGTCAGAACAACTGTTTTGAAATATTTATCACTGGCTTATCATACACGAAACAGTCAGTTTGTTCAACCGGAGAAAACCTATGCAGACCGTAAAATTCCGTCATTCTGTTTATCTGCTTCTGGCAGCGCTGTTCTGGGGCACGACATTCGTGGCGCAGAGCATCGCCATGGAAACGCTTCAGCCCTTTACCTACAATGCCTGCCGTTTTCTTCTCGGCGCCGTGATCGTCCTGCCCGCCGCCATCCTGACCGGCAGAACAGACAGCCGCTCCGTGAACTACAGAACTGCTTCCACCCCGGATGGGCTGTCAGATGCCCGGACAAGCGTCCGTCGTCTGCTGTCCGGCGGCATACTCTGCGGCATATGCCTGTTTATCGCAGGGGGCTTTCAGCAGGTAGGCATCGTATACACGACCGCCGGCAAATCCGGATTTATCACAGCGCTGTACATCGTCATGGTTCCGCTGCTGGGATTGTTCCTGCACAGAAAATGCTCGCCTCTGATCCTGCTGTCCATCGTGCTGGCGGTCTTTGGCCTGTACCTGCTGTGCATAAAAGAAGGCTTCTCCGTTAACCGCGGAGATATCATCACACTTGGCTCAGCCGTTTCGTTTGCCTTCCATATTCTGTCTGTGGATCACTATTCTCCGCGACTGAACGGATTCCAGCTGTCCTGCGTGCAGTTTCTCACAGCAGGCCTGCTGTCGCTCATTCCGGCCTTTATTACAGAGACGCCTTCCCTCAGCGCCATTCTCAGCTGCTGGATGCCCATCGCCTACGCGGGCATACTCTCCTGCGGCGTTGCCTATACCCTGCAGATTCTCGGACAGAGAGACCTGAACCCGAGTGTCGCCGCCCTGATCATGAGTCTGGAGTCCTGCATCTCCGCTATCGCCGGGTGGATAGTACTGGGAGACGCGCTCAGTCCGCGGGAGCTGTCCGGCTGCCTGCTGATGTTTATCGCCATCATACTTGCGCAGCTGCCCGCCCCGCAATTGTTTTTTCTGAGAAAAAGCAAATTGGCCGGTTAAAAACAGGAGCTTCCGGATATCCGGGAGCTCCTGTTTTTTTCTGCAATCCGGCTGTGCCGGATGCGCTTGCACAAAATACCGCATACATGCCTGAAAAGGAGAAATCTGATTACTCCTTCTCTTTCATCCGGGTGAGAACCATCTCGTACCCGTCATTGCCGTAGATCAGCGACCGGTTTACCCTGCTGATTGTGGCCGTGGAGGCACCTGTCTTCTTCGATATCTCCAGGTATGTCTTCTTGTCGCGCAGCATCCTCGCGACTTCAAAGCGCTGGGAGATGGAAAGCAGTTCGTTGATCGTACAGGCATCTTCAAAAAAGGTGTAGCATTCGTCCACGTTCTCCAGGGTAAGAATGGCCTGAAAAAGCTGATTTACCGCATCTGTATGAATGTCCTTGCTCATGCTTCAGCCTCCTGTATGTTATACCTGGATTTTAACACACTAAAACTTTACAGTCAAGAAACGGTGCAGGGCTTTTCTGTCAGAGAGACCTCTCCTCCTCCCAATAATTCAAACAGATCCGCTATCATGCATCCCACCGCCTCATAGTGCATATAGTCGCCGATCCCGCTGTCTGTCATGACCTGTACCTGCGCGGGAAATTCCTCATCGGCATCCCAGAAAATCAGCCGCAGGGCGACCTGGGGTATCGGATGAAATTCCCAGGATGAATCGCCCTTCGGGACGCGGGTGCCTCCCAGCCGCAGGGCCGCTTCTTCCAGTTCCGGCACCTTTCCGGTAAAATCAGAGGCAAATCCGTTCAGCAGAGGATCCGTCCGGTTCCCGCTCCGAACCTTTACCGGATCCAGATCAGCTTCGGAACACCAGATGCCCGTCTTCCTCGGATTCTCCCGCACATCGCCCAGAAGATGGTACAGTACCAGGGCTTCGTTCATGAAGAGATCCTCGGTCCATGTCTCTTCCGGGCTGTCTTTACCGGCCGCTTCCGCGGTCTGTTTTTCCAGAACGCCGTCCGCCAGGCGCAGCCGGTACTGCGTACCGAAATACGTAATATAAATGTATGTCTCATCAAAGGGAAGCTGCAGCGCGGCTGCGGCCTTCCCGGGATCAAACGCGCAGAACTTTTCTCTCCATTTGGTACAGGCAGCCTCTGAATCCGTGAGCCTGTATCCGATATTCCTGTATGAATGATATCCCATGGTTCCTCCCTGCCGGATCGGGGACGCACCCCGGATGTACGATGTTTATTCCAGTATAGGATACGGCAGAAAACTGTCAACAGTTTTTCCGTGTATTTGACAAATCCGGATATGAGGACTATACTTCGCCATATCTTAAAAATAGAAAGGAGCCCTGCGCTCACATGAAGAACAGTATCCCTACACGCCGGCTCGTGACAATGGCCCTCTTTGCGGCCCTTCTGTGCATCTCCGCCTATATCAGCATTCCTCTGCCGCTGCCCGGCGCGCCTCATATCACGCTGCTGAACTTTGTCATTATCCTGATCCCGCTGCTTTTTTCCGCCTCGGATTCTTTCCTGATCGTCCTGGTCTGGATGATTCTGGGAATCGTCGGACTGCCGGTCTTTATCGGAGGCCGCGCAGGGATCGGCTACCTTCTGGCTCCCTGGGGAGGCTATACACTCTCCTATCCGTTTGCCGTCCTGCTCCTTCCCATGCTCCGGGGGGGCGTATATAACCGTATGAGATACACGGCCGCCGCTGTAGCCGGCGTTCTTTTCATAGATCTCTTTGGCATGGTCTGGCTGATGTATATGAACCATCTGGACCTGATGACAGCGTTTATGACAGGCGTGGTTGTCTTCCTGCCGCTGGACCTGATCAAAGCGTTTGCCGCGGCGCAGATTGTGCCTGCCTTCTACCATGTAATCCGCATGCAGCGCGCCTGATATCAGTCAGCAGGACTGCTGAGAAGAACACTGTCAGCAGAGCAGGCAAAGCCCTGCGCAAGTCCGCCTGATCCGGTCTTGCATATAATTCTGCAGCTTAATAGAAACGACCGCGGCTTTTCCGGCCGCGGTCGTTTCTGTCTTGTCATCCCGCCAGCAGGTACTGCACGAGTTCCCACCGGGAGGAAATATTGAGCTTTCTGTACAGATTCTGCAAATGTTTCTGCAGCGTGTGTTCCGTGATGCCCAGCCGGTCGCAGATATCCGGATTCGTTTCTGTCTGATACAGAAGAAACAGGATTTCTCTTTCCCTTGGTGTCAGATGCGCCTGCCTGGTGATTGATTCCATCACCTGTTCCAGTGAACGGCAGACCTGCTGTTCATTCAGGTGTCTGTATACTGCCAGCTGCAGGTAACGCCCGACTGACTGTATATACTGTTCTTCCGCCTCTGAGAATGAACCGCTTCCTGCTGCGCGGAACAGTGTAAGCGTCCCCAGAAACTCTCCCCTGTTCTCCAGAAACAGCTGCATGGATTCATATTCCGTACCGCCGGTTCTTTTCCTTACGCTGACTCTCTTCTGTATCATATCAGGATTCAGCTGCGCCATGCATTTTCTCTCCGCGCCGCGGTAGCTCTCCGGATCGCAGAACACATCCGAAAACAGATGCCTGTCTCCGGCGGCGCTCCCGCATACCCCTGCTATACGCAGGCTGGCAAACCGATAGGGAATCAGAACCTGCAGCCCTGCAAACAGCCGTTTCTTCAGCTCCTGAAAGCTGTCTGCCTCATACAGAGAAAAGATCAGGTCATCATATGCTGGAAATGTTTCTCTATCCATACTGTCCCCCCGTCATCTGAAACCGCAAATGAAGCAGGCCGCCATGTCCGGACTGCTTCCGGCCGAAGTCAAATCAGTAAAAAAGAGACACCTCCCCTTACGGGGAAATGCCTCTTTGCACTCACTGGATTATCATAGCACTGCGCCGGGATTTTTTCCAGTATTTTTTTTATTTTTTTCTGCACGCCTCTTTTACTGCTTTTATAACGATCTTCAGTGCTTTCAGACGGGCGTACTTTTTGTCATTGGACTCCAGGATATACCAGGGGGCAAACGCAGTGTTTGTCTTCTGCAGCATCTCATCGATCGCAGCCTCATACTCGTCCCATTTCTCCCTGTTTCTCCAGTCCTCGTCTGTAATCTTCCACTGCTTCTCAGGCGTGTTCTGACGGAGTGTGAAGCGTTCCAGCTGCGTCTGGTTGTCTATGTGTACCCAGAATTTTATGATGACAGCGCCCCAGTCAGCCAGCTCCTTTTCAAACTCATTGATCTCGTTGTAGGCTCTCTGCCAGTCATTCTCGCTGCAGAAGCCCTCCAGGCGCTCCACCATAACACGCCCGTACCAGGTGCGGTCGAAAAT
>CAMODP010000041.1 GCA_946611445.1 uncultured Eubacterium sp. | reverse complement strand
GGCCTGGAAGAGACCAGCCTGATCCGGGGCATCACCGCGCTGAAGAGCAACGGTCTTCATCTCTCATACAGCGTGCGGAGCTCCGTGGGCAGCGCGTATGAAGAACTGGCGGGCCGGCTCGGCTTTATCGCCACGCAGCTCGGCGCGAACGTCACCCGGAGAGCGGAATATCCTGCCTGGGAATTCAACGAAGAATCTCCTCTGCGGGAGCACATGGCTGCTGTTTATGAAGAGATGTTCGGCAAAAAGGCACGCATCGAAATGATCCATGCCGGCGTGGAATGCGGCCTTTTCTCCGCGAAAATCCCGGGATTCGACGCGGTGGCGACAGGGCCGGATATCATAGACATCCACACCCCGCAGGAGCGCATGTCCATCTCATCCGTGGAACGCATGTATCACTATCTGCGGCAGGTGATTGAAGCCTGGAAGCTGAAATAACAGGCATGCAGACTGTAAGGTTGCAATATACAGTCTGTAAGAGGGTAAAGCGATATCGGACGCTGACACGGAGAGCAGAGACAGCCACGTGAGCGACTCCGGCGAGTACGTGTCCGAGACCGGTCGAGACTTAGGCGGCCGGGACATATCCTGGACCGGGCGCTTTAGTCGAGCAGGCTCGGACCGGCGCAGCGGAGCTCATCTGGCTGTCCCTGCTCTTCATGTCAGCTATGAAAACAAAAGTTAAAAAAACAGAAAGGATTCCCCTATGGACATAAGCAAAAAAATAGCCGAAGAACTGCAGGTACGCCCTGCGCAGACCGAGGCCGCCATCCGTCTCATAGACGAGGGCTGCACGATCCCGTTCATCGCCCGGTACAGGAAAGAGGTTACGGGATCACTCAATGATGAGCAGCTGCGTACGCTGCACGAGAGACTCCTGTATCTGCGGGGACTCCTGGAACGAAAAGAGACGATTCTCGCCTCCATCGGGGAGCAGGGGAAACTGACGGACGAGCTGCGCGCCGCCATTGAAGGCGCGGAGACCATGGTGGCGCTCGAAGACCTGTACCTGCCGTACCGTCCGAAGCGCCGCACGCGTGCAACGATTGCGAAGGAAAAAGGACTGGAGCCCCTGGCGGATCTGCTTTTCGCGCAGGAAACCGCCCGCCCGCTGCAGGAAGAGGCGGAGGCTTTTGTGTCCGAAGAAGCAGGCGTATCCACGCCGCAGGAAGCACTCGCCGGTGCAGGAGATATCCTTGCGGAGCGTTTTTCCGAGGATGCCGATATCCGTTCCCGGATCAGGACGATGACGCGCAGCAGCGGTCTGATCGTGTCGCAGGCAAAGGATCCGGACGCAAAATCCGTATACGAAATGTACTATTCCTTCGAGGAGAAGATCTCCGGCATCAGCGGATACCGTGTGCTGGCGATCAACCGCGGAGAAAAAGAAAAAATCCTGACCGTAAAGATCGAAGCCCCGGCAGAGGAGATCCTCAGCTGGATGGAAAAGCGAATCATACGCACAGAAAAGCAAGATACACGGGCGGTTCTGCAGGCGGTTATCCGGGACAGCTATGACAGGCTGATTGCGCCGTCTGTCGAGAGAGAGATACGCAATGAGCTGACGGAGGCTGCCGAGGACGGAGCAATCGGCGTTTTCGGTAAGAACCTGAAACAGCTGCTGATGCAGCCGCCTATCGCAGGGCAGACTGTGCTGGGCTGGGATCCCGCGTTCCGGACGGGCTGCAAGCTGGCTGTCGTTGACGCGACGGGCAAGGTGCTGGATACGACAGTCATTTATCCGACGGCACCCACGACACCGGCCAAGATAGCCGCCGCCAAAGACACACTGAAGAAGCTGATCCGGAAGTATCAGGTGACGCTGATCTCTGTCGGAAACGGGACGGCGTCCCGGGAATCCGAACAGATTATCGTTGACCTTCTGCGGGAGATCCCGGAGAAGGTGCAGTATGTGATCACAAATGAGGCGGGCGCTTCCGTGTATTCCGCCAGCAAGCTGGCAGCTGAGGAATTCCCGCAGTTCGATGTCGGACAGCGAAGCGCGGCTTCGATTGCCAGGAGGGTGCAGGATCCTCTGGCGGAGCTGGTGAAGATCGATCCGAAATCCATCGGCGTAGGACAGTACCAGCATGACATGAACCAGAAAAAGCTCGGCGAGGCCCTGGAGGGTGTGGTCGAGGACTGCGTGAACCGCGTCGGTGTGGATCTGAATACGGCCTCTGCGCCTCTTCTGGAATATGTCTCCGGCATCTCGAAGCAGATCGCGAAAAACATCGTCACCTACCGGGAAGAGCATGGCCGCTTTCAGAACAGGGCTGAGCTCCTGAAGGTGCCGCGTCTTGGCCCGAAGGCCTATGAACAATGTGCCGGCTTTCTGCGCATCATCGGCGGAAGCGATCCCCTGGACGCGACAGCCGTCCATCCTGAGAGCTACGCGGCAACCCGGGAACTTCTCAAACGGGCCGGCATAACCCCGCAGCAGATTCTGGACCGCACACATGCCGTGAAGCTGCGGGATTTCGTGGCCGGCGGGGCGACAGATAAAAGACAGATGCGCATGAACATCGAAAATTTCCTGCGCAGCACTGCGGCGGACCTGCAGATCGGTGAGATCACGCTGCGTGATATTGTATCCGAACTGATCCGGCCGGGCAGGGACCCGCGGGAAGACATGCCAAAGCCCGTGCTCCGCAGCGACGTTCTGGAAATGAAGGATCTTCAGCCTGGCATGATTCTGAAAGGAACCGTCAGAAACGTCATTGATTTCGGGGCTTTTGTGGATATCGGCGTGCATCAGGACGGTCTGGTGCATATTTCCCGGATGAAGAAGGGGAAATATGTGAAGCATCCGCTGGAGGTCGTAAGCGTCGGCGATGTGGTAGAGGTGAAGGTCGTCAGCGTGGATATGGAAAAGAAGCGGATCGCGCTCTCGATGATCTTGTAATTCCCGCGATTTTTTGGCGATTTAAAGTTGCCCTCACGTAAGAAAAAGAATATAATCCAGAGTGTTCACGCGATTGGATTATAAAAAATCAAAATACAGAAACAAACGGAGGTACTGACATGGAAACGATAAAAAGAGCCGGTATATGCGCTCTGCTGACTGGTACAATGCTGACGGCGATGCTGTCCGGATGCGGAGAAAAGAAGGCCGACGGTACGGCGGCCGCATTGACCATAGGCGGTGAGACCGTAAATATCGGCACGGCGGATTTTTATCTTCGCTATCAGCAGGCTGAGTCTACGGCGATGCTGATCAGCTACGGCATGATGCAGGAGGGCGGCACCTTCTGGGACGGCGAGTACGCGGCAGCTACCAGTTCCACGGAGGCGCAGACCTACGGTGAAAATATGAAAGAATCCGTCCGGGATTCTATCGTAGAGGCAGTACTGCTCCGCCAGCATTTCGGCGACTACGACCTGGAATTCCCGGCCGATCTTGAGAGCGCGGCAGCAGACGCGGCCGCAGCTGTGATGGAGGCAAACGCGGATGCACTTGCCGAACTCGGAACGACGCAGGCGGACGTGGAAGAAGTGCTTCATCTCATGACATACCGCCCGCTGATGTTTGACGCGGTCACTGCGGACGTTGACACGGAAGTAGCCGATGAGGAAGCTGCGCAGACCACAATCACCTATGCGCGCGCGTCTCTGAAGACCACAGACAGCGAGACGAACGCGCAGGTCGATGTCGATGAAGAGCAGAAGGGCGTTCTGCACACTGAGCTCACGACGCTTCTGGAAAAGGTAAAGGAAGCGGATGATCCCGAGACGGATATCAGTGTGCTGGCAAAAGAAATCGATAATGAAAACATTTTTGTTTCCAGCCGCTCTTACGGAAGCGACGACACAACGCTTCCCGATGAAGTAAAGGAAGCGGCGGCAGCCCTGGAAGACGGACAGATGTGCGAAGAGGTCATTGATACCGGCGATTACTATTATATCGTGCGTCTGGACCATCTGTTTGACGAGGAGAAGACGGCCCAGCAGAAGGATATCATCGTTGCCCAGCGTCAGCAGGACGCATTTACGGCAAAACTCGATGAGTGGAAAGCGGCCGCTGACGTGACCGAGGAAGAGGCATGGAAAAAGCTGGAGATCACAGATGCGCATGCGTATACCTTAAAGCTGCCTGAGGCGGCTGAGGAGAGCACCTCTGTTTCCGCGGAGAGCACAGATGCAGTTTCTGCTTCTTCCGCTGAAGAGAGCACTTCGGCATCTTCGGTGAGCGGCAGCAGCGCAGCGTCATCCGCCGCTGAGGAAAGCACCTCCGTCTCCGCGGCGGGCACAGACGCCGCATCCGCATCTTCCGCTGCTGAAGAGACCACCTCCGTTTCCGCAGAGAGCACAGATGCAGCTTCTGCTTCCTCCGCGGCTGAGGAGACCACCTCCGTCTCCGCGGCGGGCACAGATGCCTCATCCGCTTCTTCCGCGGCGGCAGAGAGCAATTCGTGAGCTGTTTTTTGTAAGTGATCATCTTTCAAGTCCGGCACTGCCGGACTTGCGCCGGGCTGCGCATCAGCTCTGCTGACAATCTTCCCCTGCGCAGCCCTGGCATCCGCCGGAAAAGTCATCATGACGGCGGGAAAGGAGACTGCGCATGACCCGTGAAGAGTTTCAGAAGCTGACAGAGGGACATATTATTCTCCTGGACGGAGCGACCGGCACGAATATGATGAAGGCGGGCATGCCACGGCATGCCTGCGCGGAAGCCTGGATTCTGGAGCATCCTGAAGCCATCGGGGCGCTGCAGAAGGCCTATGCCGAGGCCGGGAGCCGCATCGTGTATGCGCCTACATTTTCAGCCAACCGCATCAGCCTGGCAAAGCATCATCTGGAAAAAGATGCAGAGCGGCTCAACAGCGGTCTCGTAAGACTCTCAAGAGAGGCTGTGGGACCTGATGTATTTGTAGCCGGTGATATGACCACAACCGGGGAGATGCTGGACCCTCTCGGGGATCTCACAGAAGAAGAACTGCTGGACGCCTACCGGGAACAGGCACTGTATCTGGACCGGGCAGGCGTGGATCTGTTCGTCGCCGAGACCCTGATGTGTGTGCGCGAGGCTGAGCTGGCGCTGCAGGCAGTGCGGAGCATCTGCGACAAGCCGTTCATGTGTACGCTGACAGTACAGGAAAACGGGCGGGCATGGTTCGGAGGATCCGCGGCTGAGCTGGCCGAAAAGCTTCCCGCGCAGGGCGCAGATGCCGTGGGCATCAACTGTTCCGGCGGCCCGGAGCAGATGCTCCCTCTCATAGAGGAGATGGTGTCGGTCTCGTCCGTCCCGGTGATTGCCAAGCCGAATGCAGGCCTGCCCGTCACTGACGGTCAGGGCAATTCCGTGTATTCCATGGATGAGGATGCCTTTGCCGGACATATGAAGCGGATTGCCGCGGCCGGCGCCCGCATCATCGGCGGCTGCTGCGGAACGGCGCCGTCATATATCAGAAAATGCAGGGAGGTCCTTGGCGCCGCGGGATAAATCACAGCAGCCGGCGTGCGGCCGCGGGAGCGTGCCTGAGCCGGATCTGCGCAGCCTGTCTGTTTTCACGGGAAAGCGGGAATTTCGCAACTACCTGACGTTATCAAGGACGAAAAGGAGCCCTGACATGTACAATGACCTGCTCACCATCGGCCCGGTGACCTTTCACACCTACGGTCTGATGACGGCTGTCGGCATCATATCCGCGTATCTGACCGCGGAATCCGGCGCGAAGCGAAAAAAGCTGGATGCAGAGCAGATCTTCGGACTGGTGATTTCCTGCCTTGTTTCCGGCTATGCCGGGTCCAAGCTTCTCTATATCCTGACGGTACTCCCGCAGCTGATGGCGGATCCTTCTCTCTGGAGAGAGTCCCTCTCCACGGGGTGGGTTGTTTTCGGCGGGCTGCTGGGAGGCATCTTCGGCGGCTGGGTCTTCTGCCGCATGAAAAATCTTCCCGTCTGGAAGTTTTTTGACATCGGAATGCCGAGTGTCGCCCTGGCGCAGGGCTTCGGGCGGATCGGCTGTTTTTTTGCGGGCTGCTGTTACGGCGTTGAGACAGACAGTCCCTTTTCTATCGTCTTTTCCCACTCGGATTTTGCCCCCAACCATGTTCATCTGGTTCCCACCCAGCTGCTGTCGGCAGCCGGGGACTTTGCGCTGGCATTTTTTCTGTGGGCGTGGGACAGGAAGCGGAAAAAAAGAGACGGCGAGGTGACCGCCCTGTATCTCATCCTGTACAGCGCGGGCCGCTTTGTGATTGAATTCTGGCGGGGCGACCTGATCCGGGGCGCCATAGGGCCCCTGTCCACTTCGCAGTTTATCGCGCTGTTTACACTGGCGGCAGGGTGTATCCTGTTTTGGGTGAGAAAAGGTCCCGGAAAAGGGACAGACAGATCTGAAGACTATGAAACGAGGGTATCGTACGATGAATGAACTGGCAAACGGAAAGGAAAACCATGCGGACGGACTGCAGGCGGACAAACTCCTTGATGCCCTGCAGGAGAGCTATGAGGCGCATCCGGAAACAACGCGCATGAATGTACAGAATATCCTGAACAGGGACCTGCTGACAGATATTCTGGAAAAACTGCGGGAGATTCTGTTTCCCGGATTCTATGACCGGAGCCGGATCCGGGCGGAGTATGTCCGGTTTATTGCCGGTGAGAAGCTGGAATATGTACAGCATCACCTGACGAAGCAGGTGTCCATCGCACTGGGCACGGATGAACTGTGCGTCGACTGTGAGCGCTCCGTCCTGCAGGCCCGGGCGGAGGCGCTGGTGAATGATTTTCTGAACCAGCTGCCGGCGCTTCGTGAGATTCTGGCGACCGACGTGCAGGCTGGGTATGACGGAGACCCCGCGGCCTACAGTACGGATGAGATCATTCTCAGCTATCCCGGACTGTCAGCCATCACCACCTACAGGATCGCGCACGAACTGTGGATCCGGAAGATCCCGCTGATTCCCCGCATCATGACAGAGTACGCGCACAGCAAGACAGGCATCGACATTCATCCCGGGGCGACGATCGGGCGTTATTTCTTTATTGACCACGGGACCGGAATTGTCATCGGTGAGACAACCATCATCGGCGACAACGTGAAAATCTACCAGGGCGTGACGCTGGGCGGCCTTTCCACCAGAAAGGGGCAGGCGCTCAAAGGGACCAAGAGACACCCGACGATCGGGAACAAGGTCACGATCTATTCCGGCGCGTCCATCCTGGGCGGCGAGACCGTCATCGGCGACAACGTGACGGTCGGCGGCAATACATTTATCGTGACCTCCGTGCCGGCGGATATGCGCGTCAGCGCGCGGGCGCCGGAGCTGGAGTATTCTCACGGCCCCGTCGAGCATCCGGAAGATTACAGTGACTGGGTCATCTGATCATGAAAAAAAACTATAAAATGACAATCAGCTATGACGGCACCCGCTACTACGGCTGGGAGCATCAGCCCGGGCAGCCCATGACCATACAGGGAAAGCTGGAGACGGTCCTTTCCCGGATGGTCGGCGCGCCGGAGGACCAACCGGTCACAGTGATCGGAGCGGGCCGCACGGATGCCGGCGTGCACGCCAGGGCACAGACGGCCAACGTGCTGCTGGATACGGATATGTCCGAACAGGAGATACTTGCCTATCTGAACCGCTATCTGCCTGAGGACATCAGTGTGGATGAACTGAAGGTCTGCGCGGACCGGTTCCACAGCCGGTTTAAGGCCATCGGGAAAACATATTGCTATTCTTTTTACTGCGGGGAGGCAAAGCCTGTTTTTGACAGGAAGTATGTGACAATCCTGGAGAAAAAGCCGGATGTGGAACGGATGCGGCAGGCGGCTGATCTTTTAACGGGAATGCATGATTACAGGTCGTTCTGCGGCAATTCACACATGAAAAAATCCACCGTCCGCGTGGTGGACAGTATAGAGATCCGGCAGAAGGGACCATATATCCGTCTTGTTTTTCACGGAAACGGGTTTCTCCAGAATATGGTCCGCATCATGACGGGTACGCTTCTGGAGGTCGGGGAAGGGAAGCGCGCGCCGGAGGAGATGCCTGCGCTCCTGGCGGCCTGTGACAGGCGGCTCGCCGGTCCTACGGCCCCTGCAAAAGGACTGACACTGATGAAAGTGGAGTACTGACAGGCTGTCCGTCCGCGCTAGGGAACGGGTTTTCAGACCAGTGTGAGGCGCATGGCATCAACACGTACCAGCACCGGCGCCAGCAGGGATGCTGTCAGAACGCCGGCTGTGCCCTGCACGGCATTAAAGGGAATTTCCGCCAGAGAGAGAGCCGCGGCAGATGCCAGTCCGGCTTCGGTAAAGGATCCCGCCGTGAAACTCACGATCAGGATATTATACAGAAAATACCCGCCAACCATAATGGCTTCGCCTGCGATGCCGCCCGCTATGAGGGCAGGAACGGAGACGGAGCTTTTTTTGTAGGAATGAGACGCGGCAATCCTTGCGAGGCAGGAGGAAAGCCTTCTGAAGACGACGGCAGCCGCGGCGGCCGTCAGGTATTTGATGACAAAGGTGCCGGGCACCCAGACGGCATAGCCGCCCAGCAGATCAGAGAGCGCCGAGCCCAGGCCGGCAGCGAGCCCGCCATAGACCGGGCCCAGAAAGATGCCGGACAGCAGGGCAAGCCCGTCTCCCAGATGTATATAGCCGAAGGTTGGGGTCTGGATTTTCAGGACAGAAGTGGCCAGAAGCGTGAGTGCAGCAAACATGGCGGCAGACACAAGCCGTTCTGTGCTCCGGGATTGTTTATTCATGACAGGCTGAATCCTTTCTGTCAGAGAAAAAAGGTGTTGCATGGCTGACGGCCTGTTCAGTATGATCAGAGAAGTACACCGGTATGCCATCCGGCCGCTTTTCAGTCTGCATGCATGCGTACGAAATGTCAAGTAATGTTTTTGGAGTACAGGGCAGGATAACAGAGGATGAACAGCTTTTTTGCAGAATATCTCAATATGCATTTCCTGGCGGACAGCGCGGAAGACCTTCAGGAGAGACTGCGCGCGCGGGCGCGGAATGACGTGGCGGAATGCGCCTTTTTGCCCGCATTGCCGGAGAACGCCGCGGAGGAATCGCTCTTTGCCGATGATTATGAGAGATTGTTCTGCGGCGCGGATCCTTCCGCCGCGGTTCCCCTGTGGGAATCCGTATATGCCCGGAAGGAGATGACCTCCTCCGTGAGCATGCCTTCGAATACAGGCCGTCTTCTGGATGCGTGTACGGCTTCCGTGGCTGCCTGTTATATAAAGGAAGGAGTGTGGATTAAAGACACGTCTCAGCCGGCGGACTATATTGGCTGTGAACTCGCGTTCTGCCTCCTTCTGCGGGAACGATACGGAGAAGAAGGGCCTGCGGCCGCGTTTGCCGACGCGCACGTAAGAAGACTCCTGCGCAGTATCTTCCGGCTGGCAGGACAGCGGTGCAGGTCTGCATACTTTGCCGCGTTGAGCAGACTGGTCCTGCAGGAGACGGAATCCGGCTCCTCTGCGGCCGCCTTGCCGGAGGCTGACAGGCAGGAAATTCTTTCGGCGAGAAGGGCGGAAGGGGCAGACGAACAGCCTGCGAAAAGGCCGGTCGGGCTGACCGGACAGGCATCTGCGTGGTTTTATGAGATCAGTGAGGCTGAGGCTGAGGCGCTGCTGGAGCAGCGGCAGGTCCGTGCAGCCGGACGGGGAAACTGCGGGGGCAAGTGCGCATTCTCAGTCCGCGTGCAGGCCGGCTGCATACTGGGGACAGAGAGCGGCGGGGAGGCGGGAAGCGTGCAGGCATCTCTTCGTCCCTGCGCCCGCGGGCTGGCTTATCCCGATACATTTCTGCGCCCGGACCGCCTGCGGACGCCCCTTCTGCAGACGGGGGAGAGGGGAAGCAATAATTTCCGCCGGATATCCTGGAAGGATGCCGTGCTGCTCACCGCTGACAAAATACGGACAATTACAGACAGATACGGACCGGGCAGCCGCTACGTGAACTATTCGACCGGCGTGAGCGCCGTGATCCGCGGCGACCGGATGGCAAAGCGCCTCCTGGCTCTGGACGGCGGCTTTCTGGATTTTTACAATTCCTACAGCACTGCGTGCATCCGGACAGCTTCTTCCTGGTTCTACGGGACGGAAGAGACAGGTTCATCCATGGACCTGCTCGGACAGACAGAGATGCTGATCCTGTGGGGGTTCAACCCGGTTGTAACCTGGCATGATCCGGATTCCCGGAATCTTCTGCTGAACCTTCGCAAAAGAGGTGTGCCGATCGTAGTTATCGACCCGCACCGCAGCGAGACGGCGGATGCGTTCGCCGCGCAGTGGATTCCCATCCGGCCGGGCACGGACGCAGCCCTGGCGGCTGCCATGTCATGGGTGATCCTTGAGGAAGGTCTGGAGGACAGGGCCTTTCTGGAGGCCAATTGTCTGGGCTTTGATTCCGCCCACATGCCGGCGGGATATGAAAAGGAAGAATCCTGGGAGGACTATATCCTCGGCAGGCGCGACCATGCGGCCAAAACGCCGGCCTGGGCTTCCGAGGTTACGGGTATTCCCGCGGAGACTATACGGCAGCTGGCCATCCGGTACGCTGCCGCAAAACCGGCTGCCATCCTGACCGGCTGGGGACCGCAGCGGCACGCGAACGGGGAACAGACGAGCCGGGCCATTATGGTACTGCCCTGCCTGACCGGCAACGTCGGGATCCCGGGCGGGAATACGGGCGGGAGCATAGAGATCCCGCAGCACGCAAAACCTGCCATGCCCATGCCGGAGAACTCGTACGGGAGGAGTATTCCTTCCTTCCTGTGGACGGATGCCATACTCCGCGGCACGGAGATGACGGAACGGGAGGACGGCGTGCGCGGTGGCCGGCTGGACAGCAATATCCGCCTGCTGTTTAATCTGGCCGGCAATACGCTGGTCAACCAGCACAGCGATGTCAACAGGACGGTCCGGATCCTGCAGGATCGCTCAAAATGCGAATTCATTGTCGATTCGGATCTGTTCATGACAGCCAGCGCCCGGTACGCGGATCTCATCCTGCCGGGCACCAGCCTGCTGGAGGGAGAGCACATGGCCGGCCCGTGGGAACTGGGCAATTTTCTGCTGTACGGCAATCAGAGCATTCCGCCTCTGTTTGATTCCCGGTTTGAGTTTGAGTGGCTCTGTGAACTGGCGGAAGAACTGGGAATCGGTGACCTGTCCGAGGGGTGCGGAAGCGTCCGGGAGTGGAACCGCCTGCTCTATGACCGGATCCGGCCTGAGGAACCCGAGCTGCCCGGCTTTGAGGAGTTCTCGGCGTCAGGCGGATGGATATACCGGAAAAACAGGTCCTTTGCCGCGTTCCGGAAGCAGAGAGAGTCCGACGGCATGATCCCGTATCCGACCGAAACCGGGAAAATAGAGATCTTCTCACCCGGCCTCGCGCGGGAGTCCCTGCCGGATGTCCCGGCCCTGCCGAAATATGTGCCTGCCTTTGAGGGGATTTCCGATGTAAAAATCCGGGAGTACCCGCTCCAGCTGATCGGCTGGCACACGAAACGGCGCTGCCACTCCATCCATGACAACAATGTGCGCATGGAGAAGCTGGAGCCGCACAGACTGTGGATCCATCCGGAGGACGCGGCCGCCAGAGGCCTGGCCGATGAAGAGGAGGCGTTCATATGGAATGACCGGGGCAGGATCCGCATGCGGGTGCGCGTATCGGACAGGATCATGCCGGGGGTCGTCTGCATCCCGCAGGGTGCGTGGTATACGCCGGAGGAGTCCCGCCACCTCCAGAGAATGCCTCCGGCGGAGCCGGACCTGAATTCGAAGGAGGTGCTCACCTTCTTTGCAGGCGGAGATAAAACAGACATCCGCGGCTGCGTGAATGTGCTCACGACCGCCCGGCCGACGCCGCTTGCAAAAGGAAATCCGCAGCACTCGGCGCTGGTGGAGGTCGCAAAAGCGGTTCCCGGAGAAAAGACTTGACTTCCCATAACGCTGATCGTATAATAATCGGGCGTATGAATTCCCGCGATGGGGATTCTGCGCCCATTTCTGCGTGCGCTGAAGCACGCGATACAGACTTAAAGCAGCCGTAACAAAAATAATTCAGGAGGAAAAAGAATGCCTACATTTAACCAGTTAGTCAGAAAAGGCCGTGAGACTTCTGTGAAGAAATCCACTGCCCCGGCTCTGCAGAAGAGCTTCAACTCTCTGAAGAAGAAAGCGCTGGATCAGTCTTCTCCGCAGAAGCGCGGCGTGTGCACAGCCGTAAAGACCGCGACCCCGAAGAAGCCGAATTCCGCTCTGAGAAAGATCGCCAGGGTGCGTCTCTCCAACGGAATCGAGGTTACCAGCTATATCCCGGGTGAGGGACACAATCTTCAGGAGCACAGCGTGGTTATGATCCGCGGCGGAAGAGTCAAGGATCTGCCCGGTACCAGATATCATATCATCCGCGGCACACTGGATACCGCAGGTGTTGCGAACCGCAGGCAGGCTCGTTCCAAATACGGAGCAAAGAGACCGAAAAAGTAAATAATCAGGTTTTTTTCATTCTCACAGATACTTATGGTTGATGTAACGGTAGTTCCGAACCCTTCACGGCTGCGGGTTATATAACAGGGATTTGCCGGTGCAGACACATTTCACCATAGACATGTGAGTACCTGAGATCTAATCGTTCATGATTAAGGAGGGAAGTAACGTGCCACGTAAAGGACATGC
>CAMODP010000040.1 GCA_946611445.1 uncultured Eubacterium sp. | reverse complement strand
CAGGAATATTCACGCAGCCAACAGTAAGTATGCAGGGAGAGAGGAACCAATATGTTCAAGATGCTGAATCCCCGACGGTTTTATTACGCAGTCGGGAAACGGAAGTTCTGGGAATTCATTATTCTTGCCGTCTTCATCATTTTCTTTTACGGGCCGCTGCTGAACATGGTCATGCTGGCATTCGCGAATAAGTACGATGTGCCGAATGTACTGCCGCAGGAGTGGGGCTTTAAATGGTGGAGCTATATCTTTAACCAGAAATCACTGGTGTCATCCATGATTCAGTCCTTCATCATAGCCATTATCACCACCCTGGTGTCTATGGTGTTCTGTATCCCGGCGGCGTACTCGATCGCCAGATTCAAATACAAAGGAAGAAAGCTGTTCATGCTTTCCTTCCTTCTGACAAACGCCTTTCCCAAGCTGGGTATCTATACCTCGGTCGCGGTGCTGTTCTATAAGTACAGACTGATGGGAACCTATCCGGGCGTCGTCATTATCCACATGATCAACTCGATGATGTTCATGGTATGGCTTCCAGCCAGTGCCTTCCGCTCTGTCCACAGACAGCAGGAGGAAGCTGCCAGAGACGTCGGCGCAGGCCCGATCCGCACATTCTTCAAGGTGACGCTGCCGATGGCCATGCCCGGCATTTCGGTCGCCACGCTGTATACTTTCCTCGGATCCATGGAGGAAGCACAGGGCACCATGCTGGTCGGCATGGGCCGCATCCAGACAATGCCCGTTGCCATGTACGGCATCATCCTGGATTCCTCAGCGGTTCAGATCGGCGCAGTATTCGCGATTCTTCTGATTATACCGTCCGTTGTGATGATCTTCCTGATGCGCAAATATATCGGACCGGAAGCCATCGCCGGCGGATTTAAGATGAAGTGATGATGTCAGGGTCAAAAGCCCTGAACTCACGCAGGTTTGCCTGCAGGTGAGTGAAAGGGTTTGGGACCCGCCCCGACATGACCATTTCACATCTGTTTTGATTTCTAATTAATTAAAGAGGAGATACCCATGAGCGACAGAAAAGTAATGCTTGAGCTGGTCGATATGACCAAGAAGTACGGAAACGGTGACGGCGTCGAGCACATCGGCCTGAAGGTATATGAAGGCGAGATCGTGACCCTCCTGGGCCCGTCCGGCTGCGGAAAATCCACGATCCTGCGCACGGTCGGCGGATTTCTGGATGTGACGAGCGGCGATATTCTGATCAACGGGCGGTCAATCGTTGACCTGCCGCCTGAGAAACGCCCGACAGCCATGGTTTTCCAGAGCTACAATCTGTGGCCGCACATGACGATCTATGAGAACCTTGCCTACGGTCTGAAGCTGCGTAAGCGCCCTGCCGCTGAGATCCGCGAGGAGATCACAAAGAGCCTGGAGATGGTCTCCATGCCCGGCTGTGAGAAAAAGTATCCCGGACAGCTCTCCGGCGGCCAGCAGCAGCGAATCGCCATTGCCAGGTCCCTGCTCCTGAAGCCGGAACTTCTGCTCCTGGATGAGCCGTTCTCCGCGCTGGATGCCAAGATCCGCCAGCAGATGCGTGAGGAGCTGAAAAAGATCCAGCAGGATCTCGGCATCACCGTCGTGTTTGTAACGCATGACCAGGAAGAGGCCATGGCCTTGTCACACCGTATCGTGGTCATGAACAAAGGCAAGATCGACCAGATCGGCACGCCTGCAGAGATCTACGACAATCCGGCCACCCTGCATGTGGCGTCCTTCATCGGTGAGATGAACTTCATCAAAAAGGGCAATGAGACGATTGCCGTCCGTCCGGAAGATATCAGCGTTACGCCGGGCACCGCCGGAGACATGGTCGGAGAGGTCCGGACCATCATGCTGCTCGGGCACTACGTGGTGCTGACTGTCCAGTACGGCGAGAATGTCATCAAGTGCAATATCAACAGAGCGCTGAGCGACTCCCTGAAGGTCGGCGACAAGGTATCTCTCGAGATCGGAAAGCATACCGTATTTAATAAGACGGCATAACAGACAGGTAATTCCGGAACTGCCGCAAAAAGGGTTCCGATGTATTACATAGACAAAGGGTTTTTGAAAGGAGAACGTAAAGATGAAATTCAGAAAACTCGGTGCACTGATGACTGCAGCAGCTCTTGCGACAGGCCTGCTGTCAACTGCTGCCCACGCGGACACGAGCAAGGTGACGATCTGGGCTACAGGTTCGGACAATGTCCGCCAGATCTATGAGAAGCTGATCGAGGACTTCAACAGCAATTCCGAATATGCAGGCACCTACGAGGCCGAGCTGCAGTTCATGCTGAGCGGCACAGGCGCGCAGTCCCTGACAGACATGCTGAACGCGGCCTATCAGGCAGGCCAGACAGACACCGATTTCGACCTGGTTGACTTCAGCGGCGACGATCTGTCCAAGATGGTCTCTCTCGTGGGTGAGGAAGCCTTCGTAAAGCTGGATGACACCATGATCCCGAACCGCGCGAATATCGCCGCAGAGAGCTCTGTCGCCGGTGACTACACACAGGCATACAGAGGCACAACCGTTATCCTGGCCTATGATTCCGAGACCGTTCCGGAACCGCCGAAGACCATGGACGAGCTGGTAGAGTGGATGAAGGCCAATCCGGGCCGCTTCGCATATAATGCACCGGGAACCGGCGGCGCAGGCGATTCCTTTGCCCGTACCTCCGTCTACAACTTCCTGGATGCCGAGGCCATTACCTCTGATGATCCGAGCTGGGTCGACCAGTGGGATGAGGGCTTTGCCTTCCTGGCTGACATTCATCAGTATATGTACACCTCCGGCGGCTCCATCGTATACCCGAACAAGAACCAGGGATCTCTTGACCTGCTGAACCAGGGTGAGATCGACATGTGCCCGAACTGGGCAGACATGGTCCTGTCCCAGAGAGCAGCCGGCCAGCTGAAAGAGTCCATCAAGATTGCCCAGATCGATCCGGCCTTCACCGGTTCTCTGCAGACACTGGCTATCCCGACCATCGGCTCCAATCAGGAAGGCGCCTGCGCATTCATGAACTACATGTGCTCCGATGCCGCGCAGCAGATGATGGTCAAAGAGATGGCCGCTATTCCGCTGGTAGACGCTTCCAAGCTGGATCTGACCGGATTTGAAGATGTTGCCAACCTGGATGTCAGCAACTTCCGCATCATGTCCATCGGCGACCTGAGCACACAGTTCAACGAGCGCTGGGACAATGAGATCGGAGCGCTTGGCTGATAAAGCCTGAGAGAACAATAGTACTGCAGGCACCCCGCGCGCCGCGCGGGAGGCCTGCGCAGATCCTGCGGCAGAGGTTCTGTCGGACGAAAACGAGAGGGAAGAACAGATGAATAAAGATTTAAAGCAGAAACTGGCTGCATACGGGATGGTACTCCCGGCTTTTATGGTCGTCATGCTGACAGTGGCATATCCGATCGTTCTGGCGGTCATCAGAAGCTTTCAGGATCAGAAGACAGGGGCGTTCACATTTGAGAACTACACATATTTCTTCACGACGCCTGCTCAGCTGAAGAATCTTCTGTATACTCTGTTTGTCGTCGTCATGACAGTGCTGATCGCCATAGTCGCGGCATACCTTCTGGCGCTGTACCTGCGCTTCACCAAATCGCGCATAGCGAAGACAATCGGAACATTGTATCTGCTGCCGCGGTTTGTCCCTGCCATGTGCGCGGTATACGCCATGATCACGATCATCCGCGATTCCGGTATGATCAACCGGATCGGCCTGCTGTTCGGCAAGGATATCCATCTCGGCCTGATGTATCACGCGAACGGCCTGATTCTGATGAACCTGTGGTTCAATATCCCGTTTGCGGCCATGATGATTACGGCCGGCCTGGGAGCCATCCCGGATTCCATCATTGAAGGGGCCCGCGATGTGGGCGCCGGCAGATGGAAGGTGTTCACGTCGATGATATTGCCGCTTTCCGTAAAAGATGTTATTATAGCAGCAACATTCGTTTGGATGACCAACGTCGGCTCATTTACGACTCCCTACCTGATGGGCGGCACTGCGCCGAAGATGCTGGGTATCGCTCTGTTTGACCAGTTCAACAAGTATCTGGCATATAACAAGGCTGCGGCCCTGTCCGTTATTATGTTCCTGATCTGCGCCGTATCGGCGGGCGTATATATCTATACGAACCTGAAGGACAATGAGTGGGAAGGACAGTAAAGGCTGAAAAAGACTGGTCTTTTGAGAGAACAGTTTCTTTCGGAGAGCGGACGGATAGTCCGCTCTTCTTGTCGGTTGCAGAAAAGGAAGGCAGAAGTTATGACCCTGGTTCAGTATATGGCCGGACAGTTTTCCAACAGGCAGGTGCTTGATTTTTTTGTCAGAATCGTGCTGGCCTGTCTGTGCGGGGCCGTCATCGGCTTTGAGAGAAGCAAGAGACTGAAGGACGCCGGTATCCGGACACATGTGATTGTGTGCTGTACGGCAGCCCTTCTCATGCTCATATCCAAGTATGGATATGTGGATCTGGAAACAAAGGCAGGCGAATTCTACAGCGGTGTCCGCGGCGCGGATCCGTCGCGTGTGGCATCGCAGGTCGTCAGCGGCGTCAGTTTTCTGGGCGCCGGCGCCATCTTTCATAATAAGAACTACACGAAAGGTCTCACGACCGCAGCGGGAATCTGGGCCACGGCCGGAATCGGAATGGCCGTGGGCGCCGGCATGGTCAAAGTGGGCGTTTTCACCACACTTCTGATCACGTTCCTGCAGTTTGTGATGCATTTCTTTACATACGGACTGGATTCCGTGTCCAAAGCCTATATGGAGTTTGAGGTATCTGACAAAAAAGCCTTTGAAGAGACGCTGGCCATTCTGGAAAAGGAAGTTAAGGGAACCGTAACAGAGAGCAGCATCCGGAACGGAAAAAGCGGAAAAGTGCGGTACAAGATCGTCATGCAGACCAAGAAGGATATCCAGATGCAGTATCTGGACAACTTTGCCGACAGTCATCCGGAAATCGAGTCGGTGTCGCTGAAGTACCTGTAAGGACAAAGCGGAACGAAGGCGCCGCGATCCGTCCCCGATCATCCCATACTGAAAAAAGCAGTCTTGAAAGGCTGCTTTTTTTGCGCGAATGCTTCTCTTGCGGACCGCCGGGTTTGGTGTTATATTCGGGTCAGCAGTCATACGGACGCGGCCAGTCTGAGCCGGACCTGAACAGACAGAAAATGACTGCAGAGAGGAGCCGGGATGAGCGTTCTGACAAAGAAAAACATCGTAACGACCGGTTGCGTGATCTGCTCAGCTCTTTTGCTGGCATTCGTCACTAATACGTTTATTCAGTCTGCAGGTCTGCTGGCCGGCGGTTTTATGGGCATTGCCATTCTGGTCAACCGGGTTGGCACGCTGCTTCATGTGAACATACCCATTTCCGTGGTGCTCAGCATGATCAACATTCCGGTGGCGGTGTTCTGCGCAAAACGGATCTCCCGCCGTTTCGTCTTCTTTTCCATTCTCCAGGTTCTGCTGACTTCTCTGTTTATCCAACTCCTGCCTGTCAGGCCTGTCTTTGACGATGATATCCTGAATATTGTGTTCGGCGGCGTGCTGAACGGGCTGGCCATCGCGATCGCCCTGCGGGGCAACGCCTCTACGGGAGGAACGGATTTTATAGCGCTCTATGTGGCAAACCGGACGGGAAGAGAGATCTGGATGCAGGTCTTTGTGTTCAACTGCGTACTGCTGGTGATATTCGGATATCTGTTCGGATTCGATAAAGCCGGGTATTCTATCCTGTTCCAGTTCTGTTCGACCCGGACCATCTCCACCTTTCACAGCCGGTACAAGAGAATTTCCCTGGAGATCTTTACCCAGAAGCCGGACGCAGTCCTGGCAGCGTATCTGCAGCATTTCATGCACGGCATCACAGCCATTCACGCACAGGGCGGATACAGCCACCAGGATACGTCCCTCCTGATCGCGATCATTTCCAGCTATGAGCTGCCGGAAGCGGTCGAGGCACTGAAGGAGGCAGACCCTTCTATACTGATTAACGTCACCAAATCGGAACAGTTTATAGGAAAGTTTTATCAGGACGCCATGTGAGATTATTCTGCGCCTGCGCCGGTATCCGGCATTTCTGCATCCGCATTCGGCATTTCTGCGCCGGCATCACCGGGTTTTTCGGGTCTGCCCGCAGGTTTTTCGTGTCCTCCGCCCGGCTGTCCTCCGCCCGGCTGTCCTCCGCCCGGCTGTCCTCCGCCCGGCTGTCCTTCACCCGGCTGCCCTTCGCCGGCAGCACCTTCCGGCGGGGCATCCGGTCTGCCGCCGGCACCTTCAGAGACGGTGATTTCTGCTTCGACGGGCGTTCCCTCTGAAGCTGATCCCGCCTGGTATGCCTCGCCATTTATGTACAGAGAGTATCCGTTCAGATCTATGGCATCTGCGTCACAGGTCAGGGAGCTGATCCATGAATCCCCGGTCAGAGTCCAGACGGAATCATCCGCGATCTCCACATAGACGTCTCCGGCACTGCCGTCAGGGTTTACGGCACCCGTAAAAGAGGAGCCGCTGTTCAGGTACAGATTCAGCGTGGAAATATCATCGACCAGCATATCTCCGGCGATCGTCTGGTCTGCGGCTGTCAGCGTGACATGGCCGCCGTTGCTGCCTTCATTGCCCCATCCGGCCGCTTCTGCCCGCAGGAAGACGCCGTCAGCGTCTTCATTGATAATATCCGTTCCCGAGAGGCTGATGGAGGCGACAGTGTTGTTGACAAAGAAAATATCACCGTTTTTATTTGTCAGGGAGCCGCCGTCCATTGTGAAGGACGCCTCACCCTCCGCGGCATCGCCGGACATGGACTGATAGATCATTACCGCCTGATAGGTGTCGGATTTGTCGCTGTTCTTTGTGTTGTTGTCCGCTGTCAGTGTGACATTCTGCAGCGTGACGGAGTTCTTTCCCTCGACTACCACACCCTGGGAAGCGGCAGATGTCAGCACGGCATCGCTGACCGTCACATCCGCGGTGGAATAGATGGCCGGTGATCCCTTCCCTTCCGTTGTGTAAGTGCCGCCTGTCACAGTTTCTGTGCCGCCGCCCCGGTCAGAGCGGATCGCGGCAGAGGAGTTGCCGGTGGTGTGGACCGTCAGGTTTTCCGCCTCCAGGGTGCCGCCGCCCGTCACCATCAGACCGCCGGAGCAGTTGCCGCTGGTATTGATATCAGAATCCGAGATCTTTACCACGGTTCCCTCCCCATAGGAAAACACGCCGTTAGCGTGCGTCCCGTCAGTCGTGATTCCGGCATCTTCAATGGTAAGGGCGGCGCCGTTTGTCGCGAAAACAGCAGCATTCTCACCGTAGAAATCAGCTTCGTCCCCATCGGCTTCACCGGTTTTCGTAACTGTGATGCCGGAATAAGAGGCTTCCGCGCCGTCAGCCTCGATCGCGTGGCCGCCATCCGAGGAATCCTCATAGCTTTCGACGGAGGATTCTGCCACCGTTTTCGCCGCCGCATTCAGGGCGGTGCCGAAGGCTGTCGTACTCAGACCGGCGGTCAGCATTGCAGATGCGGTCAACAGGGAACAGTATTTTTTAATTATTTTGTATTTCATGTTTTTTCCTTTCCTGTGCTGTCGATGTTCAGTCGTCAGATCTGCCGGGCGGTCCTGCTTCTGTATCCGCCTGACACTTCTGTATGCTACAGCCGGAACCTAAAGCCAGGCTAAAAGAAAATAAAAAATCAGAGAAAGATTCGGAGAGCCGGAATAAAGATGAGAGATTTGGGTTATAAAGCCGTCATTTTTGACATGGACGGGACCGTTCTGGATACGGTTGATGATCTGACAATTGCCATGAACCATGCCATGGGAATGACCGGGCACCGGTGCGATTATACCGGCGCGGATACCCGGTGCTTTTTCGGAAGCGGTGTCCGCACAGCTGTCAGGCGGGCGCTGGCTCTGGAAGCAGGTGCAGACAGAGAGACGCTGGATGCGGTCGGGACGGAAGAGGAGGCAGAGACCTGCAGAAAAAACGGGCTGTACAGATATCTGCGGGATGATCCGGCTGAACTGGAGCGGATCCTTGCTGTATACCGTCCCTATTATGAAGAACACTGCCGGGATCATACCGTCCCATACCCGGGCATTCCGGAACTGCTGCAGGCGCTGCGGGCAGCCGGCATCCGCACGGCTGTGGTATCCAACAAGCCGGACCCCGCGGTGAGGCTGCTGGTACGGGAGCACTTTCCGTCGCTATTTGATGACGCCTGCGGGGAGCAGGAGGGAATCCCGCGCAAGCCGGATCCGGTTATGCTGATGCATGTTCTGAAGCAGCTGTCGGTCACGCCGGATACGGCACTGTATGTCGGTGATTCTGAAATAGATGTGCAGACGGCGGCAAGAGCAGGGATGGACTGCTGCGCCGTCACCTGGGGATTCCGGACGGCTGAATATCTGCAGAAGCTGCGGCCGGATGTGATGGCAGACACAGCAGAGGAGCTGCTGCACATTGTCTTGAACTGCCAGTCAATGGCGGCGAAATGGAGGTTATCATGAACTACGAAGGTGCTGTTTACCGCCCGCCCAGTGAAGCCGGCAGTTTTATTCTGCAGGTAACGATCGGCTGTGCCCGGAATACGTGTACGTTCTGCACGATGTACAAGGACAAGAAGTTCCGCATGCGGCATATGGATGAGATCATGGCGGACATAGAAGAGGTGCATGCGTATTACGGCGACCGGATCCGCCGCATTTTTCTGGCGGACGGCGATGCGCTGATCATGCCGACTGACAGGCTGCTTGAGATTCTGTCGGCTCTGAACAGGTATTTTCCTTCTGCGGAGCGGATCACTTCTTACGGCGCTCCGAAGGATGCGCTAGGCAAATCCGCGGAGGAGCTGGAGTCCCTGCGCCGGGCAGGGCTGGCCATGATTTATATGGGCCTGGAGTCAGGAGACGAGGAAGTGCTGCGGCATGTGCGCAAGGGGGCGGCAGCGGCAGAAATCATCGAGGCGGGACAGAAGCTGAAAAGCGCGGGCATGCAGACCTCGATAACTCTGATTTCCGGTCTTGGCGGAAGGAAGCGTCTGCGGGAACATGCCGTTCACAGCGCGGAAGCCATTTCTGCGATGAAACCGGACTATGTCGGTTTCCTGACGCTGATGGTGGAGCAGGGCGCGCCGATGCGTGCAGAGCTGGAGCGCGGAGAGATGGAACTGCTGAAACCGGAGGAAGTGGCCGAAGAACTGGAGCTGTTTCTGCGACATGTTGATGCTGAGGGGTGCGTGTTCCGCTCTAATCATGCCTCCAACTACATCATGCTGGGCGGGACACTGAACCGGGATATCCCGGCCATGCTGGGGCAGATTGAGAGAGCCCGTGAGGAGGGCAGGTTCCGGTCGGAACAGTGGCGGGCGCTGTGAATAAAAGTGTTTATGGCCCGTGTTCATGGCTGTGATTGACGGCAGAAGGCTGCTGTGATATGATTTTGTTGTATCTCTCTAACGTACACGCAGCAGGTGCCGGTTCGTATTAACCGGTGAAAAGGGAAACAGGTGAGAATCCTGTGCGAACTCGTCACTGTAAGCAGGGAGCAGGCAGCCGTAAAGCCACTGACAGATCGGGAAGGCAGCTGTCCGCGCAGATCTGCAAGCCAGGAGACCTGCCTGCAGAATGCATCAGGACGGATGTCCGGACCACGAGTCAAATGGTCGGTACAGTTGCAGCAGTATGTCCTTTTGTTTTCATGCGTGCTTCTTCCATATCTTATATGCGAAGAAGTTTTTTTATTTGCCGAAGGCAGAAAGGAAACGTATCATGAAACATTTTGGTAAGATTGTCACACTGACGATGAGCATCGCGATGATCGCCGGATCGGCTGCCGCCGTTATGGCGGACGAGACTGCATATCCGGTCACGTATTCGCAGACCCTGGACGGGAATGATTATGATTTTGAGATCGCCCAGGCACCTGAGAAGGCCGTATCGATGTCACAGGCTACCACGGAGATGATGCTGGCTCTGGGTCTGGCTGACAAGATGGCCGGAACCGCTTTCCTGGAGGAGGAGATCTACGAGCCCCTGGCCGACGAGTATGCCAAGGTTCCTGTCCTCGCGGAAAAGTGGCCGTCCTATGAAGACTTCATGGCAGCCGCCCCTGATTTTACGACCGGCTGGGCCGTGCCCTTTACACAGCGGGCCATTCCTGCGGCAGACATTGTAAAGCAGGACATTCCGATTTTTGTGCCGGAATCGATGCGCAGCACGGATGCCACGCTGGATACGCTGTTTGATGACCTGCTGTTCTATGGCGAGATTTTTGACGCGCAGGATGCCGCAAAGGCCTATGTTGATGCCGAGAAGGAGAAGCTGGAGCAGGTCACCGCAAAGCTGGAAGGCCTGGATGAGGTCAGTGTATTTATCTATGATTCCACAGATGATGATGACCAGATCTACACAGCATTCGAGGGCTATACCACCAATCTGCTGAAGCTGATCGGCGCGAACAACATTCTGTCCGGCAAGGGCGTGGATGCTACATGGGATTACGCCAACTGGGAAGAGGTCATTGCGTCCAATCCGGAATACATCATTATCTGCGATTACAGCACCAGCATCCGGAATACCGATGACTTTGACGAGAAGGTGGCAAAGCTGAAAGAAAACCCGGCACTTGCCGATATCGACGCTGTGAAAAATGACAATTTCGTCCGCGTGCGGCTCTCTGAGATCACACCCGGCGTGCGCAGCGTGGACGCGCTTGTCCGTCTTGCCGAGGAAATTCACGGGGTAGAGATCGACGAAGCGGAAGAAGCCGCATAAGGGCTTTTGCATTTCGAAACATCCCGCGGTGCTGTTCCGCGGGATGTTCTTTTTATTGTGCACCCGGCGGCGCGCGTTTCTAACGGTTTATTTCCGGGAGTGTTGCAATCGGGATCCCGGCGGTTTTGTGAAGAAGGACGGAAGTGGTATGGGCAATAAAAAGGCATTTGCGATTTTTCTGCTGCTGCTGGCAGCTGTGCCGGCTGTTTTTTTTCTCACGCTGCATGCAGGATCCGTGCGGATCTCTCCGCCGGATATCCGGTCGGCTCTGTGGTGCCTGCTGCAGCGCCGGCCTTCTGACAACCCCAACCTGTATAACCTGATCGTGCAGGTGCGCATGCCCAGGCTGGTCCTGAACCTTCTGGCAGGCGCGGTGCTCAGCGTCGCCGGCATCCTGATGCAGACCCTGACGCGAAATCCGCTGGCGGAGCCATATATCCTGGGCGTGTCTTCAGGGGCCAGCACGGGGGCCGCGGGAGCAATCGTATTCCGGTGGTTTGCATTTCTGCATGGCGGAAGGGTGTTCTTCTCCGCATTTCTTTTCAGCTTTTTTGCCATTGCCGTCGTCCTTTTTCTGCAGGGGAGGAGTACCAGCTCTGTCCGGCTGGTGCTGACAGGGATGGGTGTCTCATCCTTTTTTCAGGCTGCGACCACCCTGATCGTATATCTGGCGCGAGATGAAGCCCAGGCCAGGTCTGCGCAGTTCTGGATTACCGGCTCTTTTTCCGGCTCGGACTGGACAGACGTGCGCGCGGCGGCAGCGGTTACGGCGGTCCTGCTGGTTTTTTGCGCGGTGATTGAAAAAGAACTGGATCTTCTGCTCCTGGGAAAGGTGGCAGCGGCCAGCACCGGAATGAACGTGCGGGTTCTGCACCTGACCGTGATTGCCTTTACTTCCCTGGCAGTATCAGTCATTGTGGCACAGACGGGGATCGTCGGATTTGTGGGGCTGGTGATTCCGCATATTATGCGGAAAGCGGTCGGCGCAGGCCACCGCTGGCTGATTCTGACATCTTCTCTGGCGGGAGCTGTTTTCCTCACGCTGGCCGATACGGTCGCGCGAACGGCTTTTGCGCCGCAGGAACTTCCGATCGGCGTCATGACGGCATTTACCGGCGCGCCGGTTTTTCTGTTCATTATCCAGAGGGTGTATCATGAAGATAACAGTTGACAACCTGACCTACACAGCCGGGAACAGAAAGATTCTGCACCATGTAAGCGCCTGCTTTGAAGGACAGAGGATCTGCGGCATCATCGGCGCCAACGGCAGCGGCAAGACAACGCTGCTGCGGCATATCTACCGCCAGCTTCCGTCAAAAGGGAGTATTTTCGCTGACGGAACAGACATCAGTACAATTCCGCCAAGAGAATACGCCAGGAAGGTGGCTGTCATGATGCAGCATCAGGATCTGTATGACAGCGGCCTCCGGGTGTACGACGTGGTCCGTACAGGGCGGTATCCGTATAAAAAGCTGTTCTCACAGTATGACCGGCATGACGAAGAAATTGTAGATGCAGTTATCCGTGACAACGCGCTTGCGGAATACCGGAATCGCCGTCTGTCTACCCTGAGCGGAGGCGAGCTGCAGCGGGTCATGATCTGCCGGGCCCTGGCGCAGCAGCCTGAAACCATCATTCTGGATGAACCAACGAATCACCTGGATATCCGCTACAAGCTGGAGCTGATGAAGACACTGCAGGCATTTGGCGGCCTTGTGATCATGACGCTTCATGACCTGAATCTGGCGGCCGGGTTCTGCGATGTCATCTTTGTGCTGAAGGACGGACAGATAATCGCGAAGGGAGCGCCGGAAGAGATTTTCACCCGGGAACTTCTGCGGGATGTGTTCGGCACCGATATAGCGCTGCATTCTGCAGAAGGAAGAATATATATCGGCGTCTGAAACCG
>CAMODP010000039.1 GCA_946611445.1 uncultured Eubacterium sp. | reverse complement strand
TACATTAAATGGCAATGAGTCAAAAGGAACGTCCCTTTTGACTCATTGCCTGTATCTCAGATATTCAGCAGTTCGCTGTATACGGCGAGCGCGCCGTCTGTCTCATGCGCAAGCACCCGTTTTGCGAGCACCTTGCCCAGCTGCACGCCCTCCTGGTCGAAGCTGTTCAGGTTCCACACGAATCCCTGGAACATCACCTTGTTCTCGAAATGCGCCAGCAGCGCGCCGAGTGCCGCGGGATCCAGCACGTCTCCGATGATGATGCTGGACGGCCGGCCGCCGTCGAAGTGTTTGTTCCGGTTTTCATCCTGCTTGCCGCAGGCAAAGGCGACGATCTGCGCGGCCACATTGGCGCAGAGCTTCTGCTGGCTGGTGCTGCCCTGGATATCCACGTCTATGCCGTTCTGGCTGCTGCGGAACCCGATAAACTGAAGCGGGACAATGGTTTTTCCCTGATGCAGAAGCTGATAGAAGGAATGCTGTCCGTTTGTCCCGGGCTCGCCGAAGATCACCGGCCCCGTCACGTAATCCACAGGCTCGCCGAACCGGTTGACGGACTTTCCGTTTGACTCCATATCCAGCTGCTGCAGATGCGCCGGGAAGCGGGACAGCGCCTGAGAATACGGCAGGACGGCCGTGCTGGGATATCCGAGGATATTGCGCTCGTAAACGCCGATCATGGCATCCAGCATCGCCGGGTTTTTCAGCATATCTTTTTCCTGCGCCGTCCGGTCTGCGGCGGCAGCGCCCTCCAGGAACCGCGCGAACACCTCCGGGCCGAAGGCCAGGGAAAGCACCGCGCCGCCCACTGCTGAAGTAGAAGAGTAGCGTCCTCCGATATAGTCATCCATGAAAAAGGCGGCCAGATAGTCGTCGCTCTTCGCCAGCGGAGAAGTCTCACTGGTCACGGCAATCATATGCCTTGCCGGATCCAGGCCTGCCTTTTTCAGGGCATCTTTCACGAAGGACTCGTTTGTCAGGGTCTCCAGTGTCGTACCGGATTTGGATACCAGGATAAAAATGGCATGGGCGACATCTGTCTCACGCAGCACGCCTGCGGCGTCATCCGGATCCACGTTGCTGATAAACTTTGCCTCCATCTTAAAGGTGCCGTTTGCCTTCGCCCAGTTCTCGAGCGCCAGGTACATGGCCCGCGGTCCCAGGTCACTGCCGCCGATGCCGATCTGGACGGCCGTCGTGAATTTCTCACCCGCCTCGTTTGTAATCTCACCGGCATGCACCTTTTCGGCAAACGCCGCGATCTTGTCCTGCTGTTCTCTATAAAACGCCCGCTTGTCAACACCGTCAGCCAGCACGGCGCCCCCCAGCTGTCCTCTTGTCAGCTGGTGCAGGACCAGTCTCTTCTCACCGGTATTGATCATCTCGCCGCTGTACAGAGCCTCATATTTTTCCGTAAGCTGCGCTTCATCCGCCAGCTTTGCCAGCGCGTCCAGAATATCGTCATCAACGGCTTTTGCCGCGTAATTATAAGACAGGCCGCCAGCCATCGGCACGCTGTACCTGCGGACGCGTGATGCGCCGCTCTCCCCGGCCATCACCTCCGCCAGCCTGACCGGCGCCGTTTTCTCCAGTGCGTGATATGCTTCCAGCTCATTCAGATTTTTCCAGCTGATCATGTTTCTTTCTTCCTCCCTTTTCCTGTGATCTCCGCAGATCCCTGCCTCTCCGGTCCTGGCGCGTTCCCTGCCGGACGGCATTGTTACCTGTCCCACTTGTCCGAGAGCGCGTTGATCTGATCGGCAAATTTCGCAAGGTCCTTATTTGCCCCGCCCTCATTGTGGCGGATCACGGCCATCAGCCTCTTTCCTGCGTCGACGAGACGGTCATATACAGATCTTGCCTTTGCCGTCTGCGGCTTGACCGCCTTCTCTATCCGGATGCCTGCCGGCGTCTCCAGCAGCTCGCCGGACGCCAGGTCAAACACGGCCCCGCTGAAGGGGGCATACGCGTCGTATCCCAGCTCGTCGTGCAGACGTTCCGCGAATACCTCCGTCACCGCGTCCTCGCCGTGCGTGACAAATACCTTCCGGGGCTTCTGCCGGAAGGAAGATGCCCACTTCATCAGGCCCTCGCAGTCGGCATGGCCGCTGATGCCGGCCAGCCTGCAGATCTCCGCATTCACGGCAATCTCCTCGCCGAACAGCTTCAGGCTGTCGCAGCCGTCCACCAGTGCACGTCCGGGGGTTCCCACCGACTGGTATCCCACAAACAGGATTGTCGACTCCTCACGCCAGAGGTTGTGCTTCAGATGATGCTTCACGCGGCCGGCATCGCACATGCCGCTGGCGGAAATGATCACCTTCGGCTCCTCGTCCATGTTGATCGCCTTGGAATCATCGGCTGTGACGGACACCTTCAGTCCGGGGAAGGCAATGGGGTTGATCCCCTGGTCTATGAGCGCCTGCGCCTCCTCGTCATAACAGTTGTGATGGTATTCTTGAAAGATGGTAGTGGCTTCATTTGCGAGAGGGCTGTCCACAAAGACCCGGAAGTTGCCGTGCCCCTGCACCAGGTTCTTCTCTTTGATCTGCCGGATGAAATACAGCATTTCCTGCGTGCGGCCCACCGCGAAGGACGGGATCACCACATTGCCGCCTCTGTCAAAGGTTCTCTGGATCACCTCTGCGAGAGACGCCACATAATCCGGCGGCGTATCGTGCTTCCTGTCTCCGTAGGTAGACTCCATGACCACGTAGTCCGCCTCCTCCGGATAGGAAGGGTCCCGGATCAGCGGCTGATCCGTGTTGCCGATATCGCCGGAGAAAATTATTTTTCTCTGCGTGCCGCCTTCTGTGAGGAACAGTTCGATGCTCGCGGAACCCAGAAGATGGCCCGCATCAATGAAGTGTACGGCGATGCCGTCCCCGATCTGTGTCCTGTCTTCGTACGCCACGGGTTTTATCTGTTTCACCAGCCCCATCGCGTCTTCCATGGTAAACAGAGGCACATACGCCTTTTCCCCGGCACGTTTTCCCTTGCGGTTGCGCCACTCCGCCTCAAATTCCTGAATGTGGGCGCTGTCACGCAGCATAATATCACAGAGCGCAGCCGTCGCCTCGGTCGTGTAGACCGGTCCCCGGAAGCCCCTCGCGTACAGCAGCGGCAGAAGGCCGGAGTGATCAATATGGGCATGGGTCAGCAGGACGAAATCCAGATCTCCTGCCGGAACAGGAATCTCCTGGTTTTCGTAGATATTTTTTCCCTGCTCCATTCCGCAGTCGACCAGGAATTTTTTTCCGGCAGCCTCCAGATAATAGCAGCTGCCTGTCACTTCATGGGCGGCACCGATAAATGTAAGTTTCATCTTTTACCATACCTCCTCGCCTGTCCCGTCATCCGTCACGGTAGTGTCTTCGCCTCCGAGGGTTGTCACAGGTTCTTTGCCCGGTGTGGGATCATAAATCTGCATTTCTGAAGTGTCTATGCCTGCCGTCTCTTCCGCGTCCAGAATCGCCTCCGAACGGATCTCCAGCGTACCCAGCGTCAGATCGGCCCTGTCGCCGGTGATCGGCGTCGGCTGATAGGTATTATAGGTTTCGTCAGAGGAAATGCTGCAGGGAACAGCCGTAATCTCAGCCGTCTTGTAATTGCGGTTTTCATCGACAGTTGCCTTGATCTGCAGGATCACAGTGTCATATTCTGTCGGATAGGATTCCCCGCCGTAGCAGAAGTATCCCAGACTGTATACGATAGGACAGTTTTTGTAGAACTCGACGCCCTGCATGACTTCTGAACCGTATCCTATGATGATGTGCGCGCCGGCATCCACTGCCGCGTGCGCCATCCGGATCTGGTCGGCGGACGGGGTCTCTCCGGAATCCTCCGCCCAGTAAAACGCAAGGACGATCAGGTTTGTGCCCTCTGCCTTCAGTCCGTCCACGGCCTCACGGATCAGGTCTTCATCCGGGTCATTGATTCCGGCCAGGCCGACCTGCATCCCGTCTTTCTGCCAGGTGGCATACAGGCCTTCGCCAAAGGCTTTCATCCCGTTGGAATTCAGCGTGTTGACCGTATCATCATAGCCGACATCCCCGCAGTCAGAGGTGTGCGGGTTGGCGACATTGACTGCCTCCACGGACGCGTTTTCAAAAATCTTGACATACTCTGTCGCCGCATTGTATGACGCGGCGGAAGCGCGTGTCGCTTTCTGGTCGGAAAGCGCGGTGTTCAGGTCCGTAATCGTCAGGTCATCCTGGGCCAGCGTTTCCTTCACATTCTGCAGGAAATACTCCGCGCCGTACAGATTATAGGTCTGCTGGAAATAGGAGAGCTGCGCGACATCCACCGGGGGCCCGAAAATAATATCACCGGTGACGCCCAGGGTAATATCCACCGGCGCTGCCAGCGGTGCCGCGGTAGGCGTCACCTGCGGCAGATCTTCCGATGCCGCGCTGACCGAAGAGGACACTGCCGTGCTCTCCGCGGCCGCCTCCTCCTTCGGCGCCTCGCCGCCGCCGCTTCTGCCCCCCCGGATCACACTGCTGACCAGGCCCGCCAGCAGAGCGAGAATCAGCAGGATGGCCAGCACGGTGCTGGTCCAGAAGAGTCTGTTTGCCTTTGTTTTCTGCGCGCGGATGATATTCCGGATCTTGTTGAAATTATCTTCTGTCACAGGCTTTTCCCGGCGAAGCATGCTTTTCAGAAGCTTGTCTGCCTTCTGGAGGTCTGCTTCTCCCGTGATCCGGCTGCGCAGAGACTGCTGTGTCCCGGAAGAACTCCTGGAGCCGTTTCCGCGCTGCTTCTGTGTTCCCGTATTCTTTCCGTTTCTCCCTGATCCTCTTTTTTCTGCCATTGTCAGTATCTCCGTTTTTTTATTATCCGAAAAACACTTTCATTTTCTGATGTTTGCGGCCTGGTTCTGAATGGTTGCCTATTCTGTATAATTATAAGCCGTCACGAAAGAAACGGCAACTCTATTCTTCCTGCGGACAGGTCAGAAAGCCCAGATGGAGATGAAGGCCGGGCACACCAGGCTCCGGCACTCATGTATTTCATGTTTTTCTGCTGCACTTTGTTTCAAAGAGAAAAGCCGTGCTCAGCCTCATGGCTGAAACACGACTTTATCTTCAGACTGCGTCCGGCTTTGCCGGACCCATTTCTTTCCTGACTGTATGCGGAAGCATCCCTTTTCACACCGGTTTCCAGTTCCCTTCCGGCCTGATCTCGCCGCTCAGGATCTTCTTGTAATCCTCATAATTCTTCTGCAGGAGCTCCGGTGTGTTCAGCTCATACGGGCAGTGCTCCATGCATTTCCCGCAGTGCCTGCAGTTCTCAATCTTCTTCATCTCCGCCTGCCAGTATGCGTTTGTCCATGCCGCGGACGGGGCGCGCCGCACCATCAGGGACATCCGCGCGCACTGGTTGATAATGATTCCTTCCGGGCAGGGCATGCAGTAGCCGCAGCTCCGGCAGAAATTTCCGGCCAGTTCTTCCCGGTCTGCCGCGATCACCTTCTGCAGTTCATCCGTCAGCTCCGGCTCCCGGTCCATAAAGGCAAGGAATTCTTCGAGCTCTGATTCCCGCTGTACGCCCCAGATCGGGAGCGCTTCATACTGCAGGATAAAGGCCATGGCAGCTTCTGAATTGCGGATCAGTCCGCCGGCCAGTCCCTTCATGCAGATAAAACCCACCTCGTTCCGGCGGCATATCTCAACCAGCTCTTTTTCGGATTCTCCCGCAAGATATGAAAACGGATACTGCAGGGTCTCATACAGACCGGATTCGGCGAGCTCCCTGGCAACGCCGATCTTATGAGCAGAGACGCCGATATGGCGGATCTTTCCCTCTTCTTTTGCCTGCAGCATGCACTCATACATGCCGCTGCCGTCACCCGGCCGCCAGCACTGGTCCACGCAGTGGAACTGGTAGATATCCAGGTAGTCCGTCTGCAGTTCCCGGAGCGTCGTCTCCAGATCCTTCCAGAAATCCTCCGGCGTTTTCGCCATGGTTTTGGAGGCAATGTACACTTTTTCCCGCATTCCGGAAAAGGCCAGCCCCACCGTGTGCTCACTGTCCGAATAAGCCCTTGCCGTGTCAAAGAACCGCATGCCGCCTTCATATGCGCGCCGGAGCAGCTTCACAGCCTCCTCGTCCGTGACACGCTGAATCGGCAGGGCACCAAACGCGTTTTGGGGAACCGTAATGCCTGTTTTTCCCAGCGTCATCTGTCTCATTCCTGTTACCTCATACAAAATCCGCAGTTTTTTGTTTCATACGGCAGGGTTCAGCCCTCGACGATCAGGTACCTGCCGTCCCCGACGGCAAACACCTCCGCCGCCTCCAGGATGTCCTCTCCTTCCGTGTCAATGCCGGCTTCCTCAAAATACTCCGCCACTTCCCCGGCGGAACGGACAACGACAGCCATCACATCCTCCAGGAAAAAGGCGGCCTCCTCTTCTGTGTCTGCCACGGGCTCCGGAAAGAGCTGCCCCTGTTTTTCCAGAAAACATCTGAGAACCTTCTTATCGTACTCCATATTTCTCCTTGGCGCAGTCAGCGCAGGAATCCGCTGATGATCTGTTCTTCGGCCTCCGCCTCGGTCAGGCCCAGCGTCATCAGCTTCACCAGCTGGTCGCCGGCGATCTTTCCGATCGCCGCCTCATGGATCAGAGCGGCATCCACACAGTTGGCGTCCAGCTTCGGAACGGCAACTACGTGCGCATTGTCCATGATAATAGCATCACATTCCGCGTGGCCGGAACAGACGGTATTCCCGATAACCGCCGCCTCAAAAACCTGTTCCGAGCTGTCTCTCGCGACAGACCGGGAGATGACATCCGCGCTGGATCCTTCTCCGTTCAGCGCCACCTCATATTTGCTGACGGCAGTCTGGTCTCCGTGGGTCATCAGCCGCTCATGGACCACCATGGACGCGCCGGCCTTCACGTCTGCCTTCGTCGTGCGGATGGTGGAATCGACGCCCTTGATCTGCACCATCTCCATATCGACATAGCTGCCCTCTTCCTGGTAAACCTCCGTCACGGGATTCAGGATGCGTTTCCCGGTTCCGTCGCCTTCTCCATAGTGCTTCTCCACATAGCGCACCTTCGAGTTTTTCCCCACATAGAAGCGGTGAATGCCGTCGTGCTGGGAATCACCCGTGCCGCAGTTGTTGATGCCGCAGCCGGCCACGATGGTCACGTCGCAGTTTTCGCCGATGAAAAAATCGTTGAACACCGTTTCCTTCAGGCCGCTCTTGCTGAGCACGACCGGAATGTGCACGCTCTCATTGCGGGTGTTGTCTTTGATCTTTATGTCGATGCCGCTGCCGTCTTCTTTTGAAATAATGTCAATATTGGCAGTGGTGTTCCGGGAAGCCGTCTCTCCGTTTGCGCGGATGTTGTAGGCGCCTTCCGGCATCTGCTCCAGATCGGCTACCTCCCGCAGTATATTCTTCTGTATCGCGTCCAGCATCACTTCACCTCCCTGTTCATCTCCAGCCTTCCGCAGGAAGTGTCAATCGCCGAGGATGTCCCCAGAAGAGAGGGGAGCAGCTCTTCCCGCGGTCCCTGCTGCTTCACGGTGCCGTCCTGAATGACCACGATCTCATCCGCGATATTCAGGATGCGCTCCTGGTGGGAAATGATCATAACCGTCCCGTTCATGCTTGTGCGGATGTTCTCAAAAATCTGAATCAGGTTCTGGAAGCTCCACAGATCAATGCCGGCTTCCGGCTCATCGAAGATGGAGAACCGTGTGCCTCTGGCCAGGACAGTCGCGATCTCGATCCTTTTGAGCTCTCCGCCTGAGAGAGAACCGCTCACCTCCCGGCGGATATAGTCCTTGGCACACAGGCCGACCCGGGACAGGTAGTCGCAGGCATTGGAGATTGACAGCTGTTTGCCGTCCTTTCGCCCGGCCGCCAGACGCAGCAGGTCGATCACCTGCAGTCCCTTGAAATGCACCGGCTGCTGAAATGCAAAGCTGATGCCCATCTGCGCCCGCTCGGTGATGCTCAGGTCTGTGATGTCCTTTCCGTCGAAAAAGATCTTTCCTTCCGTGACCGGCACCACGCCCATGATCAGTCTGGCCAGGGTCGATTTTCCGCCTCCGTTCGGCCCTGTGATTACGATAAATTTACCGTCATCGATTGTCAGGTTCAGGTGGTTGATGATCTCGACATCGCCGCCTTCCTCCGACACCTGATACGATACGTCTTTTAATTCCAGCATATATCCTCCCAAATAATGAACTGCATTTTCTCCGCCTTCCGGCACGGCCGGTCCGCCGGCCATCCCGGGCACACCTATTATAGACGCACCGTCTGCCATAAAGCAAGTCAAATGATATGCCTGAGCAGTTCAGGGCTGTTCTATATCAGAGAAAGAACTCTGAGCAGGAAGATCCATCCGAAAAGCGTCAGGACAGAAAGAACCGTGGACACGACCACCAGCTGTCCTGCCAGCTCCCCGTCTCCGCCCATGCTCTGTGCCATCGGAAAAGAGCTGGCGGCCACAGGCGTCGCAAAGACGGAGAAAAACACAAAGCGCTCCGCCGGAGAAAACCCGGCTGCCACGCTGACCGCGACGGCCAGGGCAGGCAGGACAGCCAGCTTGATCACAAGGGAAGGCACAATATACCGCAGGTTTTTGCGGATCTCGGACACATACAGCGTCCCGCCCAGGACAAACAGCGCCATCGGCGTGGCCAGAGCGCCGAATGCCTGTATCGGCTTCCACAGACATTCCGGAAGCTGCAGATGAATGCCCCTGGCCGCAAAGCCGAGGATCGTGCCGAAAATCAGGGGATTCGTCAGGACATTTTTCAGCAGTGTCAGTTTTCCCGTAGACCCGTGCCCGTAGTGCTCCAGAATGATGACGGCCATGATATTGTATATCGGCACGACAACCGCCACCGGAATCGTCGCCAGCTGCGTGCCGGCATCTCCGAACACATTGCCTGCCAGGGGTATGGCAAACAGGACGATGTTGCTCCGGTAGATTCCCTGGATGACAACGCCTCTCTTCTCATTTTCCGGCACCAGGCGCGGGACGGTCAGCACCAGGGCCAGAATGAGCAGCAGGACGCTGACCACGGAAAAGGCCAGCAGACGCAGGCCCTGATGCAGGGCAAAATCAGACGACCAGATATTGCTGAACATCATAAAAGGGAAGAAGACCTTGAAAATAAGGTGATTCAGCTTTTTCATCAGCGCCTCATCCGCGGTCCCGCTTCTTCTCGTCAGGTAGCCTGCCGTCACATAAAAGACAAACGGCACCACTGCATTTACGGATATGATCAGGTTCTCAAGCATGCCGTTTACTCCTTTTCCGTATCGGATGCGGAAGCCTTTCTCTTCAGGTGCCAGATATTGCTGATACCTTTTTCTTTCCTGTCGTGCCGGAATGTGCGGATGCGGCGGACAGTTGCCTGCCCGACAGGGCCCATCTGCCGGATATGGCTGCTGATGCTCTTCTGCCGCGCGCTGACAGTGTCCCGGATCTGGGCCGTCCGCTGCACAGTGGTTCCCACTACTCTCTCCATCCTGTCATTAAACCTGGATTCGGCGCCTTCCACCATCTTGTCAAAATGCCGCAGCACCGTCACGGTCAGCGTCAGGTCCGCGGCAAAGATGCCGAACAGAGGAAAAGCCAGATATTCCATCGCGAGCGGCGAAAGATGTCCGACCGCCTGTTCCGTAAAAGGCGCGATCCAACGCACGACCAGGATGCCGGCAAAGCCGAAGCCCAGACTGGTGAACAGACTGATCCGGCCGTGCAGATTGAAGGGCAGCTCGCTGTAATCCCACCAGAGAGCGTGAAACAGCTTTTCCAGAACCAGCGACGTCACATATTCCAGTACGGCGCTGCCTGCCGCAGAAAGCAGGAATACCTGCCACATCTGCAGGCCTTCCTCACCGGAGACCAGATTCGTGATCAGGGAAATCGTCACGGCCCCCACGCCGTAGATCGGACAGGCCGGTCCAAACAAAAAGCCCCTGTTTTCCCACCGGCCGGTTTTCACCGTGCAGAACAGAGACTCATAGACCCACCCAAGCATGCTGTAGACCATGAAAAGACATATATATTTTCCGGGAAGCATATCCGACTCCTTATCGCTTCAGCAGTGTTTCACACATAGAGACCCATTTGTCAGAGAGGCACACGATCCAGGCTTCCCGGCTTCTGGGAACCCTTGTGATATTGAGGGGCCACATATGGCAGCGGATGACATGCTGCACCTCCTCCTTCACATGAAACTGCTGCTGCGCGTTTTTCCTGGCCCGCTCCGCATGAATAAAGCCGTGCCAGTCATGGCTTCCCCCGTCCTTCTCATGCCAGTCATACAGAAAATAATCGTGCAGCACCGCCCCCTGGACCAGCGTTTCCGGATCTGCATGCAGATGCAGCTTTCTGTTTATGCCGCAGCTGACTTCCGCCACTTTTCTGCAGTGATCATACGTAGAAACGCTGCCGTGCTGTGTATAGTTTTTCATCTTCCGGACCCGCTCATCCTCCAGGAGACTCCGGAGCAGTTCCTCTTCCCTGCGGTCATTCCTCTTTTCCGTCATAAACAGCCTCCGTCTTATATTATCCTGTCACCAGGAAAAAACCGGCGTCCGTCCGCTTTCCAGTCCGTATGGCAGGCCCTCCCAAAGCCTCAGAACAGAAGGCTCAGAAGCAGGGTCACCGTCAGGAAGGACACCAGCGTCGTCATCATAATTCCCTGTGCCAGCACATGGGTCGGATACCCCTCCTTCTCCGCCAGGATCAGTGACAGGTTTCCGGCCGGCATCGCCACCATCAGGCAGAAAGCCATCGTCAGATCAGGGTCTGCGCCCAGCGCCCGGAGCGCCAGCGTAATGACTGCCGGGATCGCCAGCATGCTGCCGGCCAGAAACAGCCACATACGGACATCCCCCAGCGACTCCTTCAGGGAGAGCAGCGCCACAGAAGAGCCGAGGAGGATCATCGCCAGAAAGGTGGTGGCATTTCCCAGGTAGTCGGCAATATTGGCCGGCACCAGCGGCAGGGCAATGCCGAACCACCGGATCGCCACAGCCCCTACGGCCCCCAGAAATCCGGGACTGACCAGCTTTTTCAGGCTGATCTGTTCCCGTCCCCCCAGAACGAGGACGCCATGGGTATAAATGTAGATGTTGAACATGGCGTTGATGATGATCACGTAAATCATGGATCCCTCCGGCAGGATTACCTGCGCCAGGGGGATTCCCATGAACCCCGTATTCGTGTAGACCGTCATCATGTTGTAGAATTTCCTGTCCTCCCGGGGAATGCGCAGCACCGCCGGCAGCGCAAAACCCAGGACACAGAGCACCGCGTACAGGGCAGCGGCCAGCAGCAGTCCTGTCAGCAGGTCCTGCTGCGAGGTAAAGGCCGACTGATTCCCGGCAGCGGAAATCATCAGAGCCGGATTTGTGATGTTTGCAATGATAAACGACAGCTGTTTCGTAAATCGTCCGTCTATCCTGCCGCTCCTCCGCAGGTAAAAACCGATCATCATCATGACGGCGATTACAGCCATCTGCTGTAAAATAATGGCGGTGCTCATGTATAACTGCCTTTCAACATCACCGGCTGTCCTGACCGGCCGTTTTTTCTGCCTTTTTTCTTCTGCAAAAGCCCCTGCAGAATAATTCTGCAGGGGCACCCCCGGCCGCCGCGTGCTCCACGGGAAAATCTGTAAGGTTGGACCTGGACACCGGCGATACGGCAGCAGGAACTGCCGCACTCCTCCCGGAACCGGAGGATTGTTCTTATTATATACCCTGCTGCGGGACTTCCGGAAGGTTTTTTCTCTTTCTGGCAGTATCGAGCAGATTTTTAGATTCCGTCAGTGCTTTTGCCAGATAGGCGTCCATCCACTCTTTGCCGGCCTTTTCCTTCTGCTTGCTGGCATTCCAGCTGGCGAGCGCCGCCTCCGGCGTATCCGCCTGTACACTGCCGAACACATGCGGGTGTCTGCGGATCATCTTGTCACTGATCCCCTGAATCACGTCCTCTATCGTAAACAGCCCTTCCTCCTCCGCGATCCGGGCGTGCATGACGACCTGCAGCAGCAGGTCTCCGAGCTCTTCCTTCAGATTGTCCGCGTCCCCGGTTTCTGTCAGGATATTAATGCCGCAGACCACTTCCGCCGCCTCTTCGATGCAGGGCGCTTTCAGGCTTTCGTGTGTCTGCGCCCGGTCCCATTTGCAGCCGTCTTCCGCCCGGAGACGTGCGACGACACTGCACAGATTGTCGAATTTATCCATATACAAGCCCTCAATGTCTGCCGAATTCTCCCGGACGGATCCGGATGTTTTTCTTCCCCTTTGACCAGAACTGACAGTGGACGCCGGCCCCCTTTTCCTGGATCAGGCGGATAAACTCATCACAGTCCGCCGTATGCAGAAACTCCCGGATCTCCTTTATCACGGCATCTGTCCGGATCGCCGAATCCTCCATGGTCAGTGAACAGATCCAGTCCTCCCGGCAGAATACATTGACCACATACAGCCGGTTCGCCAGCAGATCCCGCAGATTCTGCAGCGCCAGAGCATAGTCCTCCTCATCCGCCTCATAAAACGCCTGCCAGTCGCCGTACGTGAGCGTGATATCCTCACCCAGATCGACAAACAGCGCGTCCTGACCGGAGGGGTTCTCCGCTTCAATGCAGACGCTGTCTCCCTCGAGGTACTCATAATCCTCCTCGCCGGCAGTGTGTATGGTCGTCTGCAGGGCGCGGAGCTCCTGCAGGAATTCCTGCAGCTTTTCGGACGGTTCAAATGTGTGCTGGTTCCTGTTTCCCATATTACAAACCTTTCAAAAAGGAGACAGGGGTCAGACCTGTGTCTCCGGTAT
>CAMODP010000038.1 GCA_946611445.1 uncultured Eubacterium sp. | reverse complement strand
CGAGAGCGAGACGGAGGAGTTCTCATCAAGAGAACTCCGTAGTTTCGAGCGGTACTCTGCGAAGAGAATTGCCGAAGCCCATGCGGATGGCGCACGAAGCGACCGCAGGACAAAGACAGGAAGCCACGGTACAGACTGTGTTTGTTACAGCAACTCTCAAAATCTATATATTCCGACAGCAAAAAGGGACAGCCCCTGCTGTCCCCTTTTAATTCTGTGACGTATCCGCAGCGTCTTCGAAGCGCCGGCCGCGTCTCACTTCACGATCCGTGCCCGCAGCACACCGTCTACAGACGAAATCTTCTGCAGAATCTCTCCCGTGAGCGGCGTTCCCGTATCAATCAGCGTATACGCGTACTCCTTCCGGCTCTTATTGGTCATATCGGTGATATTGACGCCGGCATCGCTGAGAATGCGGGCAAACTGCCGGATCATATCGACCACATTCCTGTGGCAGATGGCAATCCTTCCCGCCGACTGGCAGACGCCCATGTCGCAGGCCGGGAAGTTTACGGAGTTTTTGATATTGCCGTTCTCTATGTAATTCCGCAGCACCTTCACCGCGGCAACGGCGCAGTTGTCTTCCGCTTCTTCGGTAGACGCTCCCAGATGCGGCGTGACCAGGACGCGCGGCGCTTTCAGGATGGCGGGATCGGCGAAGTCCGTCACATAACGCCTGACTTTCCCGGCCTTCAGCGCCTCGATCAGGGCTTCCTCATCTACCAGGAGGTCTCTCGCAAAATTCAGAATGACGACATCTTTCTTCATCATGCCGATGGCTTCCCGGCCGATCATCCCCTGTGTGCTGTCTAGCAGCGGCACGTGAATGGTGATAAAATCACACTCCCTGTAGATCTGGTTGACATCCTCTATGTGGTGGATGCTTCTGGAGAGGTTCCAGGCAGCGTCCACGGAGATATAGGGATCATATCCGTATACATCCATGCCCAGGTGCGTGGCCGCATTGGCTACCATCTGTCCGATCGCTCCCAGCCCGATGATGCCCAGCTTCTTGCCGCTGATTTCCGTGCCTGCAAACTGCTTTTTCTGCTGCTCAGCCAGCTTGGCGATCTCAGGGTTGTCGGCTTCGCTTCTGACCCATTGAATGCCCCCGACAATATCACGGGATGCAAGAAGCATGCCCGCCAGCACCAGTTCCTTAACCGCATTGGCATTTGCTCCGGGCGTATTGAATACAACGATGCCCTGCTCGGCACACCGGTTCAGCGGAATGTTGTTTACGCCGGCGCCGGCACGGCCGATTGCCAGAAGCCTCGCGGGCAGATCCATCTCTGTCATCTTGGCGCTCCTGACCAGCGCGATCTCAGCCTCATCCAGCTTGTCCGTTTTCTGGTAGTTGTTCCCCAGGCAGTCCAGTCCGATCCGGGAGATGGGGTTCAGGCAATGATAGCGAAACATCAGCAGTTCTCCTTTTCAAATTCTGACATAAACTTCACCAGGGCTTCCACGCCTTCCAGCGGCATGGCATTGTAAATGCTGGCGCGCATTCCGCCTACGGAGCGGTGCCCCTTGAGATTCTCCAGGCCGGCCTTTTTGGCTTCTGCGACAAACCGGGCATCCAGTTCCGCGTCTCCCGTCACAAAGGGGACGTTCATCAGGGAGCGGTCTTCTCTGACGACCGTGCCCCGGAACAGGCTGCTCTGATCCAGAAAATCATAGAGGATCTTTGCCTTCTTCTCGTTCCGCTCCTTCATAGCCTGCAGGCCTCCCAGGGACTGTATCCATTTGAAGACCTTGCCGCAGATATAGATATCCCAGCAGTTCGGCGTATTGTACATAGACCCCGCGTCAGCCTGGGTCTTGTATTTCATCATGGTAGGCGTACCCGGCAGAACATCATCAGTGATCAGGTCTTCGCGGATGACAGCAATCACCATGCCGGCCGGTCCCACATTTTTCTGCACGCCGCCGTATATGATGCCGTACTTTTCCACATCATGCGGCTCCGACAGGAAGCAGGATGACACATCCGAGACCAGAAGCTTTCCCTTGGTATTCGGCAGGCTGTGGAACTTCGTGCCGTAGATGGTATTGTTCTCGCAAATATACACGTAGTCCGCTTCCGGGTCAATCGGAAGGTCAGAACAGTCCGGAATATAGGAAAATGTCCTGTCTTCGGAGGAAGCCGCTTTATTCGCCTTTCCGTAGATGGAGGCTTCCTGCCATGCTTTTTTGGCCCAGTTGCCGGTGATGATATAATCCGCCACGCGGTTTTTCATCAGGTTCATGGGAATCTGGGCGAACTGGAGGGATGCGCCCCCCTGCAGGAAGAGTACCTTATATGTATCAGGTATCTGCATCAGTTCGCGAAGATCTGCCTCTGCCTCATCAATAATGTTCTGGAACATTTTTGAGCGGTGGCTCATCTCCATCACAGACATACCGCAGCCGCGATAGTCCATCATCTCCTCTGCCGCCTCACGGAGCACTTCCTCGGGAAGCACAGCCGGTCCTGCGGAAAAATTATATACTCTGCTCATAGTTTCCTCCTCGGAGAACCAATCATACGCCTATGTGAAACTATTGTCAATTTCTTTCTTCCAGATCCGAGTCGTCAAAGACTTCGCTGTTGGCGTGTCCTGCAGGCACCATCGGGAACACCTTGTCATCTTCATCGATCACGCATTCAATGACCACCGGCCCGCCGCAGCGGATCGCCTCTTCCAGCGCCGGGGCAAAATCTGCCGGTTTCGTGACGCGTATGCCTCTGGCGCCCATAGCCTCCGCGACCTTTACAAAATCAACTTTGTCCTTCAGGATCGTGTGGGAATATCTCTTGTCGTAAAACAGAGTCTGCCACTGGCGGACCATGCCCAGCACATGATTGTTCAGCACGACTTCGATGACAGGTATCTCATTTCTGGTCAGCGTAGCCAGCTCATTCATGTTCATCCGGAAGCAGCCGTCTCCGGCAACGTTTATGACGGTCTTTTCCGGCCGTCCGCACTTGGCGCCCATAGCGGCTCCCAGGCCATAGCCCATGGTTCCCAGACCGCCGGAGCTGATGAATGTGCGGGGCTCTGTATAGGTATAGTGCTGTGCCGCCCACATCTGGTGCTGTCCCACGTCGGTGCAGATAATCGCTTCGCCTTTGGTGACGCGGCATATTTCACGTATGACAAACGGTCCTGTCAGACGGTCGTCCGAAATCTGTCCGCCGTCCAGCTTTTTCTTTTCCGCCACCTCGGCAAGCCATTCCGGATGCTTTTTTTCCTCGATATGAGGCAGGATCCTGTCAAGGATTACCTTCAGATCTCCGTAGACGCAGGCATCCACGATAACATTCTTATTGATCTCCGCAGGATCCACATCAAACTGCAGAATCTTTGCCTGATTGGCGAACGCGCCCGGATTGCCCACGTCCCGGTCAGAGAACCTGGCCCCCAGGACAATCAGGAGATCACAGGCATACATGCCAAGATTGGAAGCCTTTGTGCCGTGCATGCCCAGCATGCCGGTGTACAGCTCATCCGTTCCCGGAAATACGCCCTTCCCCATCAGCGTATCGCAGACCGGCGCCTGGATCCTGTGCGCCAGAAGACGCACTTCTTCCGCCGCGCCCGCGCTCACTGCGCCGCCGCCCACGAACAGATACGGGCGTTCCGACGCGTTGATCATATCCGCGGCACGGTCCAGATCCTCCTGGCGGATGCGGTCGGCAACCGGCCCGATGGGTTCCGGCTGTTTCGGCTCATAGTCACAGACAGCAGCTGTCACATCCTTTGTCACGTCCACGAGGACCGGTCCCGGCCGGCCGCTCTGCGCGATGACAAAAGCCCTGCGGATGGTATCCGCCAGTTTTGTGATATCCTTCACGATGGTACTGTACTTCGTGATCGGAATCGTGACGCCGGCAATATCCACCTCCTGGAAGCTGTCTTTTCCCAGCGCCTGCGTGCCTACGTTTGCGGTGATCGCCACCATGGGAACAGAATCCATATAAGCAGTCGCGATGCCGGTGACAAGGTTTGTGGCGCCGGGTCCGCTGGTGGCAAAGCACACCCCGACCTTCCCGGTCGCCCTGGCGTATCCGTCCGCCGCGTGCGCGGCCCCCTGCTCATGGGATGTCAGTATATGGCGGATCTCCGGATGCTTATACAGCGCATCATAGACATTCAGGATCGTTCCTCCCGGATATCCGAAGATCGTATCCACGCCCTGTTCCTTGAGACATTCTATTATGATATCAGACCCGTTTAACTGCATTTTAACCCTCTTTTATTCTTCTCCGCGAACCTGCAGGATGGCTCCCCTGTTCGCACTGGTGACCATACTGGCGTATCTCGCCAGATATCCGGTCGTGATATTCGCGCTGCGCGGTTTCCAGTTTTCTTTTCTCTTCGCAAGTTCTTCATCGCTGACTGCGAGTTCCAGAGAGTACTCCGGAATGTTAATGCGGATGATATCCCCTTCTTCCACAAGGGCGATCGGGCCGCCGACGGCTGCCTCCGGGCTGACATGTCCGATCGATGCGCCGCGGGAAGCGCCTGAAAAGCGTCCGTCTGTGATCAGGGCCACTGTCTTGTCCAGTCCCATTCCTGCTATGGCGGAGGTCGGATTCAGCATCTCTCGCATACCCGGGCCGCCCTTCGGGCCCTCATACCGGATCACGACCACATCTCCGGAAACGATCTTGCCGCCTTTGATGGCTGCGATCGCGTCTTCCTCACAGTCGAACACGCGGGCAGGGCCCTCATGTACCATCATCTCCGGCAGTACGGCGGATCGTTTGACAACGGCTGTATCAGGTGCCAGATTGCCCTTGAGAACAGCCAGGCCGCCTGTCTTCATGTACGGATTTTCAACCGGACGGATCACCTCGGGATTCAGGTTGACGGCATCGGCTATGTTCTCTCCGACGGTTTTCCCGGTAACTGTCATGCAGTCCAGGTTCAGGAGACCGAGCTTTGAGATCTCCTTCATGACGGCATAGATTCCGCCTGCCTCATTCAGGTCTTCCATATACGTAGGTCCGGCCGGTGCCAGATGACAGAGATTCGGGGTCTTCTCACTGCAGGTATTGGCCAGTTCCACTTCAAAATCAAATCCTGCCTCATGTGCGATCGCCGGCAGGTGCAGCATGCTGTTCGTGGAGCACCCGAGGGCCATGTCCATCGTCAGGGCATTCATGAAGGCTTCCTTTGTCATGATATCCCGCGGGCGGATATCCCGGCGGATCATCTCCATGACCTGCATGCCGGCATGCTTTGCCAGCTTCAGCCGTTCAGAATATACGGCCGGTATTGTCCCGTTGCCCTTCAGACCCATGCCCAGGACTTCCGTCAGACAGTTCATGCTGTTTGCCGTATACATGCCCGAGCACGATCCGCAGGTCGGACAGACGTTTTCCTCGTAGGCGCGCACATCTTCTTCGCTCATGGTGCCGGCCGCATAGGAACCGACTGCCTCAAACATGGAAGACAGGCTTCTCTTGCAGCCGCGCACATGTCCGGCCAGCATCGGGCCGCCGCTCACGAATACGGTGGGAATATTGACGCGGGCGGCTGCCATCAGCAGCCCCGGCACATTTTTGTCGCAGTTCGGAATCATGACGAGGCCGTCAAACTGATGGGCGATCGCCATGCACTCCGTGGAATCTGCAATCAGGTCTCGTGTCACCAGTGAATATTTCATACCGATATGACCCATGGCAATGCCGTCGCATACCGCGATGGCGGGGAACATGACCGGCGTGCCGCCGGCTTCCGCCACGCCCAGCTTCACAGCCTGCGCGATTTTGTCCAGATTCATATGACCGGGTACAATCTCATTATAGGAACAGACGATGCCGATCATCGGCCGCTGCATCTCCTCCTCCGTCATGCCCAGCGCGTTAAACAGACTCCGGTGCGGTGCCTGCTGCATTCCTTTTCTTACATTGTCACTCTTCATCTGTGCTCTCCTTATAAAACTTCTAATCCATGCAGTTTAAAAGACGGCGCTGTCAGACTGCTCCGGCAATCCGGTCTCCCATCTCAGTCGTAGTCAGCCTGATACATCCCTCCGACCAGATATCTCCGGTCCTGTACCCGTCAGAAAGAGCTTTCTGCACCGCCGCTTCGACTGCGTCAGCCTCCCGGTCCAGGTCGAGGGAAAAACGAAGCATCATGGCTGCGGACAGAATCGTCGCGATCGGGTTGGCCTGATTGGTTCCCGCAATATCAGGGGCGGAGCCGTGACTGGGTTCATACAGGCCGAAGCTTGTCTCATTCAGGCTGGCGGAGGAGAGCATGCCGATGGATCCCGTTACCATGCTTGCCTCGTCAGAAAGGATATCGCCAAACATGTTCTCCGTGAGAATGACATCAAACTGCTTCGGATCGCGCACCAGCTGCATAGCACAGTTGTCAACCAGCATATGTTCCAGGGCGACCTCCGGATAGTCGGCAGACACTTCCGTGACGACCTTCCGCCACAGGCGGGAAGAATCCAGTACATTGGCTTTGTCTACGCTGGTGACCTTTTTCCTTCTCTTGCAGGCAATCTCAAATGCCCTCCGGGCGATCCGCCTGATTTCATTTTCATTGTACGTGAGTGTGTCCGTCGCTGTCATCACACCGTCCACCAGCTCTGTCTTTCTGGCTCCGAAATACAGCCCGCCCGTGAGTTCTCTCACGATAATCATGTCAAACCCCTCTTCGCCGATGATGGATTCATGAAGGGGGCACGCGGCCCGGAGTTCATGATACAGATAAGCCGGCCGCAGATTGGCAAAGAGCCCGAGGGCTTTCCGGATGCCCAGCAGGCCTGCCTCCGGACGGCGGGACGGCTCCAGCTGATACCAGGGAGAAGTCTTTGCGTCTCCGCCGATGGATCCCATCAGAACCGCATCACAGGTCTTTGCCGCCGCAACGGTCTCATCTGTGAGAGGATATCCGTTGGCATCGATCGATTCTCCGCCGAGCAGCAGTCTCTCATAGGTGAAGGTATGCCCGTATTTTGCGCAGACCGCGTCCAGCACTTTCTTTGCCTCCCGGACAATCTCCGGGCCGATGCCGTCTCCGTATATCAATCCGATTTTCCGATTCATCGCAAAGCCTCCTTTTCATCACAATTCCGGATAAAAAACGCAGCCCTCTGCAGCATTGTTCTCTACAGACGACTGCCTTTTCATGTTTTATTTCTTTTCTTTCTTCTCTTCTTTCTTTTCCGCCGCAGCGGCAGCCGCCTCACCCGGCTTTTCTATCTGCGCGATGGCTTCCTTGCGCATCGGAATACGGCAGTTCTTGTTGTTGCCGAATTCAACGATCACATCTTCCTCGCCGACATCGATAAGGATGCCGTAAAAGCCCCCAGTGGTGACGACAGCATCACCCACCTCCATGGAGGCGTGCATCTCCTGCAAACGCTTTCTCTCCTTGTTCTGGGGCCGGATCATCATGAAATACATAATGCCGAAAAGCGCCAGCATCATAACGATCATACTGAAGCTGCCGGCAGCCGCGCCTGTGCTTGCAAAAATCATATCTGTTCAACCTCCTGGTTATATAGTAGGTATGGCAGTTCCCCGGCACCGTTTTGCCGCAGGGCCCGCTTCACCCGAATAGATGCCGGATCATCCCGGCAGCACGTTATAATCTACTATACACAAAGCAAAGTCGCAGGGCAAGAACATTTTTCTTTCCGGAACAAAAAAGTGCCGTCCCTGTTCAGCGTTCTCCGGATTCCAGATCCTCCAGTGCCTTTTTCCTGAATGCGGCAAACCGCCCCTCATCCAGTGCCAGCCGTATCTCTTCCATCAGGTGATTGTAAAAATACAGATTATGCAGCACACACAGACGCATGCCCAGCATCTCCTTTGCCTTCAGGAGATGACGGATATAGGCGCGGCTGTAGCGTGCGCAGGCCGGACAGCCGCAGCCCTCCTCAATCGGGCGGTCATCTGTTTCATATCTGGCGTTGAACAGGTTCAGATGACCCGTCCGGGTGTATACGTGCCCGTGACGGCCGTTCCTGCTCGGATAAACGCAGTCAAAAAAGTCAACGCCCCGGTAAACGCCCTCGATGATATTGGCCGGCGTCCCGACCCCCATCAGATACGTGGGCTTATCCTGCGGCAGTTCCGGGACAACATGGTCCAGGATATCATACATCTGTTCATGCGTCTCTCCGACTGCCAGCCCGCCGACAGCGTACCCGTCCAGTCCCAGTTCCCGGATCTGTCTGGCGTGTTCTGTCCGGATGTCCGGGAAGACCGCTCCCTGGTTTATGCCGAAAAGCAGCTGCTGCCGGTTAATCGTGTCCTCCCGTTCGTTGAGCTCCGCCATCTTAATCTGACAGCGCTTCAGCCACCGTGTGGTCCGGTCCACTGATTTCTGCACATACGATCTCTCCGCCATGCTGGAGGGACATTCATCAAATGCCATGGCGATCGTGGAAGCCAGATTCGACTGGATCTGCATGCTTTCTTCGGGTCCCATGAAAATCCGGCGTCCGTCTATGTGTGATCGGAATGTGACCCCTTCCTCGCGGATCTGGCGGAGCCCCGCAAGAGAAAACACCTGAAATCCGCCCGAATCCGTGAGAATCGGACGGTTCCAGGACATGAACCGATGCAGCCCGCCCAGTTTTTTCACCACTTCATCACCGGGGCGCACGTGCAGATGATACGTATTCGAGAGTTCGATCTGCGTCCCGATCCGCTCCAGGTCCTCTGTGGATACCGCGCCCTTGATTGCCGCCACTGTTCCGACATTCATAAACACCGGCGTCTGCACCGTCCCGTGGACGGTTCTGTATTCGGCTCTCTTTGCCCTGCCCTCTGTCTTTTTCAGAATGTACTCCGCCATACTCTCTCCTGCCATACGCCGGCGCAGTCCCGTGCGCCGTCTGACCCATGCAAATCTGCACGGGAGTATTCCAAATGCGAATAGAGTGTACCACAAAACCCTGCTTTCCTCCATCCCCACTGTTAAGATTCCGGTAAGAATTCGGAATGTGCCGGAAAAACGTCCGCAGACAGCGGACGGCGCCAGATCGATAGCATTGCATCCTTTTTTTTCCTGTGCTATCATAAACGGATGCTATAGTTTAAAGTAGGATATACTAATCTATAATATATATGTATATGGAGAATACTTCAGGATATGACTGCATCAGATAAAAACATGGATTTGACGGCTGTCCGGGACGCTGCCGCGAAGAACTGCGCGCTGGGTATAGATATCGGATCTACGACTGTAAAGATCGCCATTCTGGACGAAAACCGCAGTCTTCTTTTTTCCGATTATAAAAGGCATTTCGCCCGGATTCAGGAAACGCTGGCTGATCTGCTGGAAGAAGCGGCAGATCAGCTGGGGGAGCTCCATGTCCGTCCGGTTATTACCGGGAGTGGCGGTCTGACCCTCGCCAAAAACCTGGGCGTGCCTTTTGTGCAGGAAGTCATAGCCGTCTCTTCCGCCCTGCAGCATCAGGCTCCGGAAACAGATGTAGCGATCGAGCTCGGCGGCGAGGATGCCAAAATCATATACTTTGAAAACGGCAATATCGAACAGCGCATGAACGGCGTCTGCGCCGGCGGCACGGGGTCGTTTATTGACCAGATGGCCAGCCTGCTGCAGACAGACGCTTCCGGCCTCAACGAGTACGCCAAAAACTACCAGGCGATTTATCCTATCGCCGCCCGTTGCGGCGTGTTCGCAAAAACGGATATCCAGCCGCTGATCAACGAAGGCGCCACCCCGGAGGATCTCTCTGTCTCCATTTTCCAGGCCGTCGTCAACCAGACCATATCCGGTCTGGCCTGCGGCAAGCCGATCCGAGGCTATGTGGCCTTTCTGGGCGGACCGCTTCACTTCCTCTCGGAGCTGCGCGCCTGCTTCATCCGCACCCTGCGTCTGGATGATGAGCACGCAATCGTACCGGAGAATTCCCATCTGTTCGCCGCGGTGGGATCCGCGCTGAACGCGGAGGAAGACAGCACGCCGGTATCCGTTACAGATATGTGCGGCCGCCTGCGCCACGGTATACGTATGGATTTCGAAGTTGCCCGCATGGAGCCGCTTTTTGAGACCCGTGAAGCCTATGACGAGTTTCTCGCCCGGCAGAGCCGGCACAAAGTGCGCACAGAGGATTTTTCTTCTTATTCCGGCAGCTGCTATCTGGGAATCGACGCCGGTTCCACGACGACAAAAGCCGCCGTTATCGCAGAAGACGGCTCCCTGCTCTACTCGTTTTATGATAATAACCACGGAAATCCCCTGGCAACCACCATACGGGCTGTCCAGGATATTTATGCCCATATGCCGGCAGCCGCGCACATCGCCTGGGCCTGCTCCACCGGCTACGGCGAACAGCTGATCAAATCCGCCCTGCTGCTGGATGAAGGGGAGGTCGAAACAGTCGCCCACTACACGGCAGCCGCCTTCTTTGACCCGGAGGTGGACTGTATCCTGGACATCGGCGGACAGGACATGAAATGCATCAAAATCAGGGATCACGCTGTCGAGAGCGTACAGCTGAACGAAGCCTGCTCCTCCGGCTGCGGTTCCTTTATTGAGAACTTTGCGCAGTCACTGGATTACAGCGTGCAGGATTTTGCAAAGGAGGCCCTGTTTGCGGAGCATCCCATAGATCTCGGCACCCGCTGTACGGTCTTTATGAATTCCAAGGTCAAACAGGCGCAGAAGGAAGGCGCCTCTGTCGCGGATATCTCTGCAGGCCTGGCATATTCCGTCATCAAGAACGCCCTCTACAAGGTCATTAAGGTGTCAGACGCCTCTGAGCTGGGCAGGCATATCGTTGTGCAGGGAGGCACATTTTACAATGATGCCGTTCTGCGCAGTTTTGAGAGGATCGCTGACTGTGAGGCTATCCGTCCCGATATCGCCGGCATCATGGGTGCGTTCGGCGCCGCCCTTATCGCCCGTGACCGCTGCGAGGGCAGGATGACCTCCATGCTCCCGATCGAAAAGATCAATACCCTGCAGTATTCCACAAAAATGGCTTACTGCAAGGGCTGCACAAACCGGTGCCGTCTCACCGTCAACCGTTTTTCCGGCGGACGTCAGTATATCAGCGGCAACCGCTGCGAGCGCGGACTCGGCAGGGAGAAGAATTCCAAGCACATCCCGAATCTGTTTGAGTACAAGTACGACCGTCTCTTTGACTACACGCCTCTGGGCGAGGCGGATGCTCCCCGCGGCACGGTAGGCATTCCGCGCGTGCTGAACATGTACGAAAACTATCCGCTGTGGTTCCGGTTTTTCACGGAGCTGGGCTACCGCGTCGTCCTCTCTCCGGCTTCCACGCGGCGGATCTACGAGCTGGGCATCGAGTCAATCCCCAGCGATACGGCCTGCTACCCGGCCAAGATCGCGCACGGACATATCGAATGGCTCATCCGGCAGGGCGTGCATTTTATTTTCTACCCGTGTATTCCGTATGAGAGAAAAGAGTTCCACAGTTCCGTAAATCACTACAACTGCCCGATTGTCACTTCGTATGCGGAAAACATCAAGAACAACGTAGAGGCACTCTCCGACCCGTCCATTCGCTTCATGGACCCGTTCCTGGCCCTGACCAGCGAGAAGATTCTCGCGGATGAGCTCGTGAAGGTTTTCGGGTTTATTCCCGAGGCGGATGTCCGCAGCGCCGCGCACGCAGGATGGGTGGAGATGGAACAGGTTCGCGAAGACATCCGTCAGAAGGGCGAGGAAACCCTCACCTGGATGGAAGAAACGGGCCACCGGGGCATCGTCCTGGCAGGCAGGCCGTACCACATCGACCCGGAAATCCACCACGGCATTCCGGACATGATCAATTCGTATGAAGTTGCCGTGCTGACGGAGGACTCCGTCTCTCACCTGGCGTCGGTAGAAAGGCCGATCCGCGTAAACGATCAGTGGATGTACCACACCAGGCTGTACGCGGCCGCAAACTTTGTCAAGACACGCGATGACCTGGATCTGATCCAGCTGAATTCTTTCGGCTGCGGTCTGGATGCCGTCACGACAGACCAGGTCTATGAGATACTGTCCGGAAGCGGAAAAATATACACTGTACTGAAAATTGATGAAGTAAACAACCTCGGCGCAGCCCGGATCAGGGTGCGCTCCCTTCTGGCCGCGCTCCGCGCGCGCGAGAAGAATCCGCAGCCCCGGGAGATCCGGAATTCCGCCCTTGAGCGCGTAGTCTTTACCGAGGAGATGAAGAAAAAAGGGTATACCATACTCTGCCCGCAGATGTCCCCGATCCACTTCTCTCTGATTGAAAAAGCATTCAATACAGGAGGGTACAATCTGGTCGTCCTGCCGAACGACAACAGGGATTCCGTGGATGTCGGCCTGCGATATGTCAACAATGACGCCTGCTATCCCTCCCTTCTGGTGGTCGGGCAGATCATGGAAGCCCTGCAGTCCGGACAATATGACATGAACCGCACAGCTGTAATCATGAGTCAGACAGGCGGCGGCTGCCGGGCATCCAACTACATCGCTTTCATCCGGCGCGCACTGAAAAAAGCCGGTATGGAGCAGATCCCCGTCATTTCACTGAATGTTGTCGGTCTGGAGAGCAATCCGGGATTCAAGATCACGCCGATCATTGCGCTGCGCGTCGTATACGCAGCTGTCCTCGGCGATGTCTTCATGAAGTGTCTTTACCGCATGCGGCCCTACGAAAAGATACCCGGGTCCGCCAACGCGCTCCACAAGAAGTGGGAGCAGATTGCGATCCGTTTCCTGACCGGGAGAAATATATCCCTCGGCAGGTTCCAGAAACTGTGCCGCGCCGTCATCCGTGATTTCGACCGGCTGCCCATCACTGCCGCGCGCAAGCCGCGTGTGGGCATCGTAGGAGAAATCCTGGTAAAATACGCGCCTGCCGCGAACAACCATCTGGTCGACCTGCTGG
>CAMODP010000037.1 GCA_946611445.1 uncultured Eubacterium sp. | reverse complement strand
TCAGCAGAGCTGACGCGCAGCCCGGCGCAAGTCCGGCAGAGCCGGACTTGAAAAACAAGAACTGGAGTCCGACAATATCCAGAAGGGAACCTCCGCAGCGTCGGTACTTAGCGAGAGCTTGCTCGAGCTTTAGTACCGCTACGCGAGGACAGAGCGCAAGCGTTTCCCGTATGGATATTGTTGGACGACAGTTCTTCATGAAACAACTACATGGAGGAAGGAACATATGAGAGGCGACCCGGTTCGGGCGAATATCCTGAATATGAAGATCCTGCCGAACTGTGATCCCGCGCTGCTGGCGCGTCTGGAGGTGCCGGAAGGGCACCGGGCACTGGGCATGATCACGACGGATATTGATGACGTGTCTTATGCCGCCCTTGACGAGGCGACGAAGAAGGCGGATGTGCAGGTGGCGTACGCCCGCTCTATGTACGCGGGTTCGTCGAATGCGAGCACCCGTTTCGCGGGCGAGTTTATCGGGATTCTGTCCGGGCCTGATCCCAGCGACATCAGGAGCGGGCTGGACGCGATGACGGATTATATTCTGAATGACAGCTGCTTTTACAGCGCAAATGATGATGACAGTGTCGTGTATTTCAACCAGACGATCTCCCGGACGGGAAGTTATCTCTCGAAGATGGCGGGGGTCCCGGAGGGGACGGCAATGTCCTATCTGATCGCGCCGCCGCTGGAGGCAGTGTACGCGATGGATTTTGCCCTCAAGGCCGCCGAGGTGGAGCTCCGGGTCTTTTACGGGCCGCCGACGGAGACCAATTTTGCGGGAGGCCTGCTGACAGGTGAACAGGCAGCCTGCAGGGCAGCGTGCATCGCGTTTGCGGAAGCTGTGGAATACGCGGCTGCCCATCCGGACAGATTTACGTAAACAGGCATTTGCCGCAGTGCAGAAAAGGGAATCGAGGTGAGAGAAACCATGGATGATGATCTTCGTTCCATACAGGGTGTGCGCGACCTGATCCGCAATTCGGAGAAAGCCCTGGAGGTGCTTTCCGGATGGTCTGCCGGCGACATCGACCGTCTCGTGAAGGGCGTGATGGAGGCATGTGCCGCCAGGGCGGAATATCTGGCAAAGCTGGCTGTCGAGGAGACGGGCTTCGGAAAATGGGAAGACAAGGTCCTGAAAAACATGCTGGCCGGACCGATTCTGTGGGAATCCATAAAAGATATGAAGACGGTCGGCATAATACATGAGGATCCGGCCGCGAAGTGCATGGAGGTGGCCGTCCCTGTGGGTGTGATCGCTGCCCTTGTGCCGTCCACCAATCCTACGTCGACGGTCATCTACAAGTCACTGATCGCGCTGAAGGGCGCGAATACGATTATTTTCAGCCCGCATCCCAATGCCCGCAGGGCCATACGGACAACGGTGGAGCTGATCCGCGGGGCGCTGACGGCGAACGGGGCGCCGGCTGACGCAGTGCAGGTGATCGGAGAGCCGCTGACGATGGAGGCGACAAGCGAACTGCTGAAGCACCGCAGGGTCGGCCTGATCCTGGCGACCGGCGGACCGGCCATGGTCAGGGCCGCCTACAGCTCCGGCAATCCGGCAATCGGCGTGGGTGCAGGAAACGGTCCTGCATACATTGAAAAGAGCGCGGATATCCGGACAGCCATCCGGCATATCATCGAGAGCAAGACCTTTGACAACGGCACGATCTGCGCCAGCGAGCAGTCGATCGTCACGGAGACTGTCATAGAGAGCGAGGTCATCCGCGAGTTCGAAGCCCAGGGCGGCTATATGCTGCCGGACGAAGACGCCGAACGGCTCGGAAAGTTTATTCTGCGGGCGAACGGCACGATGAATCCGGCCATTGTCGGCAAAAGCGCCGAAAAGATTGCGGAGATGGCAGGCATCCGGATCCCGGCCGGCACAAAGGTGCTGGCGGCGAGACAGACGGAGGTATCTCAGAAAAACGGATATTCACGCGAAAAGCTGTGCCCGATCCTCGCGTTTTATGTGGAAAAAGACTGGGAAAAATGCTGCGGGCGGTGCATTGAGCTGCTGAACAACGAGGGAATCGGCCATACGATGACGATCCATTCCAGGGATGAGAAGATCATCCGGGAGTTCGCCCTGAAGAAGCCGGTGTCCCGGCTGCTCGTCAATACGCCCGGATCCCTCGGAGGCACAGGCGCTACCACATCGCTTCCGCCGGCGCTGACACTGGGCTGCGGTTCGGTCGGCAAAAGCTCGACGTCAGACAACATCACGCCGATGAATCTGATCAACATCCGGAGAGTGGCGTACGGAATCAAGGAGCTTGACGAACTCCGGGGAAGCCCGCCGCCGGAAGCGCCCCGGCCCGCCTTTTCGGACGCGGCAGCGGGAAGCGTCTCCAGGGAAGAGCTGGAGGATATCGTCCGGCGTGTACTGTCCCGTCTGGATGTGCGATAATATGCGTTGAATGAATCTTTTTACCATAACGGAAACCCAATATATCTACTTTTGAAAGGAGAACAACAATGGCAGCAGGAAATTCAACAATGGCACTGGGAATGATTGAGACCCGCGGCGTGGTGGCTTCGATCGAAGCGGCAGATGCCATGGTCAAGGCCGCAAACGTAACCCTGATCGGCAAAGTGCATGTGGGAGGCGGACTCGTTTCTGTCATGGTCCGCGGCGACACAGGCGCTGTCAAGGCAGCGGTGGATGCCGGAGCGGCGGCGGCCGGACGTGTCGGAGAACTGGTTTCCGTGCATGTGATCCCGCGTCCGCATCCGGAAGTGGAGTATATTCTTCCTGTCCTGGAGAACAGCGATACCTGACGGGAAGAACACGTCTTACACAGACGGCAGGGCTGAACGATGAAAGGTTGATAGGATGGATATTTTGACAGAAAATGATCTGCGCATCGGCTATTTTGTGCGCGGAGAGCAGACATTCGTGATCGACCCGGATACGGTAATAACAGAAGAGAGCAGGATTTTCGCGGAACATCACGGGATCCGGATAGAACGCAGAAAGGCCGGCTGCGTCAGACGCACGCCGGAGACGGCGCGGCCCGGGGGCAAAAAGCCGGAGCACATGACCAATCTGAACGCTGCGGAGCTGGTTCCGAAAAATGATCTCAGGATCACGTTCCGGGGCAGGCTGGATACTTTCCAGGCACAGCTCCTGCAGGTGATTGCGAAATGCCGTAAGTACAACAGCCCTCAGCTGGCTGCATACCTGGGGGAGGCTGTGGACCTGCTGCGCAGGGTCATGGCGGCGGATGTGAAAAACGAACCGCTTGCCCCGTGGACATTCCTCGGCCTGACGCCGGATGAACTGCGGGAACACTCCCATCATCCGGAGAAATATTACAACCGGAAACACCAGGCACCGGAGGCGGACCTGAGCTATGCCGCGCTGGAACTGAATCTTCTGCGCGCGCAGTCCCGTGAACTGGAGATGGCTTTTTCGCAGGCTTTCATCGAAGGAAACACGGTGAGACGAAATGACATAGCCACGCTGCTGAACAGGCTGAGCAGCGGTCTGTACATCCTGTTCTGCCGGGCTGCGGGCGGTGAGTTTGACTGCCTGCAGACGGGGCAGAGCGGCAGGGAAGGCTGCTCCTCACAGGCGGCTGCGTCCGGCGGGGGTTCTGCGCCGGGGAAGGCACTGCCGATTCCCCTGGAGGTCTCCGCGCATCATGTCCACCTTACCAGGGCGGACGTCGAGACCCTATTCGGCAAGGGACACTCTCTGACGCCGAAGCGGGACCTGTCGCAGCCGGGACAGTTTCTGTCCGAAGAGAGGGTGACGCTGCGGGGGCCGAAGGGGGAGATCAGGAATGTGGCTGTGCTGGGACCTGAGCGCCCTGCGACGCAGACGGAGCTTTCCATCAGTGATGCCTGCGCGCTGGGGATCAACCCGCCCATCCGCCTCTCCGGCGATCTGGCCGGAGCCGCTGATGTGACGATCATCAGTCCCACGGGAAGCCTGGAGGCAAAGGGATCCGCGATCATCGCCAGGAGTCATATTCATCTGACCGAAGAAGACGCGGCGGAGATGGGACTGTCGAACAACCAGCTGGTATCCGTGGAGGTGGATGGAGACCGTCCGGTGACATTCCGCGATGTTGTGGTGCGGGTCAGCCGGAAATCCCGCAAATTTATGCACATTGACTTTGACGAGGCAAATGCCGCCCATATCGGGAAGGGCGCCTCGGGACTGATACTGCCGTGACGGCCGTATCCGGAGAGAATGATGGATCTTACCGCAGTTCATACATTTATGTCAGAAGTGGAGCGGTGCAGGACACAGCCGGCACGCCGCCCCGGTGAAGGGGAGGAACTTCGCGTCGGACTGGACCTCGGGACCTGCTTTACGGTCATCGTTGTCCTGGACGGGAACAATCGCCCCCTGACCTGTGAGATGGAACGGAGCAACGCGCTCAAGGACGGTGTCGTAGTGGACTACCACGCCGCCTGCGAGACAGTGGAGAGACTGAAAAGGCGGGCGGAAGAAAAGCTTGGACGGGAACTGTATGAATGCGCGATCGCCATGCCGCCCGGGACGGAGCAGACAGACAGCCGCACGCACCGCTATGTAGCGCAGGCCGCAGGTCTTGAGGTGACCGACGTCATCGATGAGCCGACAGCCGCGAACCTGGTGCTGGGGATGCAGGACGGAGCCGTGGTGGACATTGGCGGAGGGACGACGGGCATTTCGGTTTTAAAGGACGGAAAGGTGATTGCCGTCGCAGACCAGCCGACCGGGGGCACGCACCTGACCCTGGTGATTGCGGGAAACCGGCATATCAGCTTTGACGAGGCAGAAGCCTTCAAGCTGGATGCGGCCAACCGGATGGAAGTGCTGCATCTGACTACGCCGGTCATAGAGAAGATGGGCCAGATCATCCTGGACGAGATCGCCGGATATGACGTGAAGACGCTCTGTCTGGTGGGCGGGACCTGCTGTCTTGCCGGGCTGGACGGGATCATTGAGCGGTATACGGGAATTCCTGTCATACAGCCGGAGAATGCCCTTCTGATTACACCCGCCGGGATTGCGCTGGCGCATGGAAGCCATCAGACATAGTAAGAGTAAGAGGAGGCAGAAAACATGCTGAAAGATCAGCCGGATGAAGCCATGGTCAGGCTGATAACGGAGGTAGTCCTGCGGGTGCTGGCGGAGATGAATATCACGCCTGCGTCTGCGGCGCGCAGCGGTGCGGAGCCGCCGCTGCAGGAGACTGCCGAATGCTGCTGCGGCAATCCAGATCCCGTGTATATCCCGGGAAAAGGCAGCGGCAGGAACCTGATCACGGAGCGGGAAGTGCTGGAGATCGTGAAACAGAAGAAGACACAGCTGGTCTGCCCTAAGAATACCATAATAACCGCCCTGGCCGCTGACAGGCTGAAGGCGGAGGGCATTACGGTGATTCGCCAGTGACAGTCGCTGACAGCGGGAGACAGAAAGGAGATCACTCATGATCATTTGTGAGGTTGTGGGAAATATCTGGGCAACGAAGAAGGACGAATCCATGGGCGGCTCCAAGCTGATGATGGTCAGGCAGATCGACTATTTTTCTGATTATGTGGGGGACGTGTTTGTCGCCGCGGATATTGTCGGGGCCGGCATCGGCGAGAAGGTGCTGGTGGTCAGCGGCAGCACGGCCAGACGGGCGCTCGGCAGAGATGACGTGTCTATTGACACGGTTATCGTCGGTATTATCGATTCCGTTGAAGTGGAACGGGATCTTGAAAACAGGAGGAACCGGTGATGCTGCTGGATGATATTTTCAGGGCAGGCGTGGTCGGCTGCGGCGGCGCAGGTTTTCCGACACACGTGAAGCTGGACTGTCATGCAGAGTATATGATCATCAACGGCGCGGAATGCGAACCGCTGCTGCACACGGACAAATATCTGATGCGCCATTTCGCGGGGGAGATCGTCTCAGCCGCGGAACTGTGCGGGCAGCAGACGGGCGCCGGGCGGGTCATCATCGCGCTGAAGGATTATTATCACGCGGAAAAGGAAGCCCTGCAGGCAGCCATTGCGGAGCGTGGGAGCCATGTAGAGATATTCAGCCTGAAAAACTACTATCCTGCAGGGGATGAGCAGATGATCGTATATGAGGTGACCGGGCGGGTCGTGCCGCCGGGCGGGATTCCCATCGATGTGGGCGCGGTGGTGTCCAACATCGCGACTATGCTGGCCGTGCGCGATGCGGCGGACGGTCATCCCCTGACGCATAAATACCTGACAGTGGGAGGCGATATTCCGCAGCCCATGCTGCTGCGTGTTCCTGCCGGCATCTCCCTGACAGAATGTCTCCGCGCCGCCGGCCATGAACCGGCTGCAGGCAGACAGTATGTACTCGGCGGTCCTATGATGGGACGGTATGTCTCAGGAGAACAGCTGGAGCGCGAGGTTGTCACGAAAACTACTTCCGGGATCCTGGTGATGCCGGAGCGCGCGGAATATACGATGCCGGAGCTGCAGCAGATGATCAACCGGGCGCGCTCAGCCTGCATCCAGTGTCATTACTGCACGGACCTCTGCCCGCGCCATCTGCTCGGACATCCGCTGGAGCCGCACAGGATCATGCGGAAAATGGCAGTTGCCGGCACAGGAATAGATGATGAAATGCTGCAGGACCCGGATATACAGAATGCGGCGATCTGCTGTGAGTGCGGCGTATGCGAGCGCTATGCCTGTCCGATGGGACTGGCGCCCAGGAGCATCAACGCCGCGATCCGCAGGATGCTTGGGGCGGCGGGAATCCGGTACCGGAAGGACGGGATTTCAACGGAACCGCTGCCGTTCCGGGAACACCGGATCATACCGGCCCCGTCTCTGACAGCCCGGATCGGACTGGCGGATTATCTGTCTGCCCATCCGGATGACTGCACAGAACTGACTGCAGAACAGGTCAGAATTCCGCTGAAGCAGCACGCGGGCGCGCCGGCGCAGGCCCTGGTCACAGAGGGCAGCCGCGTGACAGAAGGGCAGCTGATCGGCAGGCCGCCCGAGGGAGCCCTCGGCGCGCTGATCCACAGCAGTATCAGCGGCGTGGTCACACAGGTGACAGCGGACAGCGTAGTCATTGAAAGAGAGGTGGGATCCGTATGATCGATACCATTGGTTTTCTCGAACTGAACAGCATTGCCAAAGGCCTGGAAGCTGCCGACGCAATGCTCAAAAAGGCCGAGGTGGATCTGATCTTCTCGAAGCCCGGCTGTCCCGGCAAGTATTATATCTGCGTCGCCGGCGAGACCGCCGAGGTCCGGTCCGCGGTCGCCGAAGGAACCGATATCGGCGGCAGATGGGTGATCCAGTCCCTGGTGCTCCCCCGCGTCCATGAGCAGGTCCTGAAGGCAATCAATCTGTGTGTACCGCCCCAGCCGAAAAATGCCGTCGGCATGATGGAGTTTTTCGCCGTCACGGAGGCATTGATCTGCGCGGACGCCGCCGTAAAAGCCGCGGATGTGACCCTGATTGACATCCGTCTGGGCATGGGGATCGGCGGAAAATCCTACGTCCTTCTCACAGGAGATACGGCTGCGGTTTACCAGGCCATCGATGCAGGCGTCGACAAGGCGCAGGACAAGGGCATGCTCCTGAACCAGGTCGTCATCCCGAATCCTGATCCGGTACTCTTTGAAAGCCTTTATTGATGAGGTTTTTGAGGTTATAGAATGTTTGAAGAGAATAAACAGCGCATCATTCAGGAGTTCGTGCCCGGCAAGCAGGTCACACTGGCCCATGTCATCGCGAACCCCGTCGAAGACCTGTACAGAAAAATAGGCGCCGTGGATGAGCAGCAGGGCGCGCTGGGCATTCTGACCATTACACCCAGCGAAGCCGCGATCATCGCTGCCGATGTCTGCACAAAATCCGGAGAGGTGGAGATCGTGTTCGTAGACCGCTTCAGCGGATCCGTCATCATCAGCGGTGACGTCTCCAGCGTCGAGTCATCGCTGCGGGCCGTGATAGAAGTGCTCTGCACAAAGATGGGATTCGCGCCGACGGAGATCACGAAGACCTGAAGAGAGACGGGAGGTTCTCTTGAGCAAAAAAGACGGCGTAAAAAAACTGATTTTTATCGGACAGAGAGGGGTGGGCAAGACCACACTTTCTCAGGTCCTGTGCGGAGAAGAGATCCGCTACCAGAAGACGCAGACAATCCAGGTAAAATCGCACATCATAGACACGCCCGGGGAATTTCTCGAGCGCAAGGTGCTGAACCGAAGCCTGCTCGTCAGCTCCTACGACGCGGATCTCGTCGTCATGGTGGAGGACGCGACAGCCGAGCAGATGTTTTTCCAGCCCGGATTCACCGCCATGTTTCCCGCCCCGTCCATCGGCGTCATCACCAAGGTCGACCTGCAGCCGGACACGGCAAAAGCCAGAAGAAGGCTGGAATACGCCGGCGCCAGGACGATTTTTCCCGTCAGCTGCACCACGGGGGAGGGAATGGACGCGCTGCGGTCTTATCTGAGAGAATTCGGGTACAGCCCGTGAGTCAGGGGACGTTTCTCCTGACTCTTTTTTTGTCCTGATCCTTATATTTTCCGTCTCTAAAGCTTCTTTTTATTCTCCCTGACTCCCGGTATCCTGTTGTCTGCAAAGAAATATACGCGGCCGTTAACGGCTGACTCGGGAAAGACCAGGAAAAGGAGTCCGGCTATGAGCACTATGAACGGAAAGAAAAGGACAGGCTTGTTTTATCAGTACGCACCTCTGGCAGTGATGATTATCTGGGGGAGCATGTATGTCGCCAACCGTGTGATTCTGCAGGAGATGCCCGCGCTGATTCTGCTGTTTCTGCGCTTTTCCATTTCCGGGGTCCTGCTGCTGGCATTTGCGAAATACAGGGGACTGCAGATGTTCCGCAGAGAAGACCTGAAAGAGCTGCTGCACATTTCTCTTCTGGGATATTTCGTGTGTGAGGCAGCCCTTCTTCTGGGAACGCAGTTTTCGAATGCCGGCTTTGCTTCAATTCTGAATGCCCTGAACCCGATCACGATCTCCCTGTTTGCCGTCATCCTGCTTGGCGAGAGGCTGTCCGGGAGAGAGGTGCTGGCGCTGGTCATCGCGGTGGCGGGGGCCTTTGTGACCATCGGCAATCCGGGTGAGGGGATCACCTTTCCGGGGATTTTCTTCTCGCTTCTGTCTCTGCTGGTATGGTCCTATGTCACGATCCGCATAAAGAAGCTCTCTGTAAAATATGATCCGATTGTCATCACAGGATCCGCCATGGCAATCGCCTCTGTTCCGGCCCTGTTTTCAGGCCTTGTCTGGCTGCGCGTCACGGGCGAGACGCTGCATATCTCTGCCGGACTGGTTCCCCCGGTTCTGTATGTCTGTGTCATCTGCACCGCAGGCGCGCATCTGCTGTGGAACACAGCCATGGCGAAGGGATCCGCCACAGGCTGTGCCGCGTTCTATCCCTTCCAGCCGGTCACTTCGATGGTGCTGGGCATTCTGCTTCTGGGAGAAAAATGCAGTACCGGATTCCTTGCCGGCGCCGCGCTGATCATTCTGTCCATTGTGATCCGGAGTCTCCCGGTAAAAGAAAAAAGCGGGAAGCTGTCCGCGCATTCCGCATAACATCCTCTATTCTTTTGTTTTGCCTTTCTGCGCCGATGTGGTATACTGATATCTGCGGGGAGTCAGAGGACGGGTTCTCTGACCGGAAATAAGGGGGAGTCACAGGTGTATTCAGCGTGACTCAGAAAGGAAGGGTATTAACATATGCAGCTATTCAGGAAAAAAAGATGGAAAGTCCTGCTCACTGGTCTTCTGGGCGCCGCGATGCTTATGAGCGCCTGTTCAAAGTCAGAAGAACCTGTGTCTGCGAATGCGAGCGCGCCGGAGGCAGAGGCGGTATCGTCTTCTGCGGATGCCGGGAGCGTGAGCGCACCTGCGGAGGCAGCGGCATCAGCTCTGTCAGGGACCGCCTCCTCAGCCGGAAGCGAGAGCACAGCGGCAGTGTCTGCGGCGTCAGCTTCTTCTGCTGACAGCAGTACGTCTGCAGAGAGCAAAAGCACTTCCGCGGCTTCATCCGCAGAGATCTCCTCTTCTTCTGTAGAGAGCATCAGCATTACGGATGAGGGCGCTGCCGGGGGAGAATCTGCCGATCTGATGCAGAGCGCGCAGCCTTCTCCTGCCTGGGTGACGGAGCTCGCAAGCGCGAAGGATGAGAGCGTGACACAGCTCTTCATCGTGGGCGGAAATGGTATGGATTCGTCTTCTGCCACTGCTTCCATGCACGTCAGGGACGAAGACGGTACCTGGAAAGAGATCCTCAGCACATCGGCTGTTATCGGCAGAGACGGTATGTGCCCGGATGCGGATCATCAGGAGGGCAGCGACTTCACGAAGACGCCGATCGGCGTATACAGCTTCAACAAAGCCTTTGGACTGGCCGAAGATCCCGGCTGCCAGATCCCGTATGAAAAGGTTGACGCGGATGATTACTGGTCCGGAGACGAGAGAGAAGGCATGGCGTACAACCAGATGGTCGACATCAATGAGTATCCCGATCTGGACCTGGAGAGCAGTGTCCACTTTGTGGGGGCGGAGTCCGAATATCAGTATTGCCTGAACATAAGCTTTAATGAAGAAGGGACGCCTGGAAGAGGCTCGGCCATTTTCCTGCGCTGCGCAGGCGAAGCTGCTGCTACAGGCGGCAGCGTGGCGATTCCGGAAGAGAGCCTGAAGACCGTTATGGAGACGGTAAAGCCGGATTGTGCAGTTATCATTGACACGATGGAGAATCTGGATCCGGATTATGTGCCGGCTGAAGAGCCGGCTGAGCCCGCAGAAGAAGCTCCGGCTGAGCCGGCGGCGGAATCTGCGGAAGAAACCCCGTCCGGGACCACGGAAGAGACTCCTGAAGAGGCGCCGGCAGCTGCCGCAGAGGAAGCTGCGTCTGAAGAGGCGGTAGCATAATTACAGACAGACCGACGAAACGATCGATAGGAGACAGAGGAGACAGGGGTCAGACCCCTGTCTCCTATCGTCAATACGAAATCCTGTCAATATTTCCCGTCCGCAGGGGATTTTTCACATGAACAGTATTATCGAAATCCTTCAGACCGTCCTCTGCTGCTGCGGACGGCCCTGCTTCTGCTGCTGCGGCAGCTGTGGCCGGATGTGTCCTTTGACGCGGCCGTCAACGTGATGTTTATTCTGCCGCCGCCCTTCGTCCTTCCGGTATTCGCGGACGATGAAGAACAGCGGGCCTATGTCGCAGCCGCGCTGTCTCTGTCCACAGTGACAGCCGTCATCGGATTCGGCGTGCTGGCGGCGGCAAATACATTTGGTGCCGGAAGCCTGTAGGCGGCACTGGCAAAAGAGAAAGGAAACGGTGAAATGGCATTAATCGGGAGAAGGAGCCGTCTGCTTATTCTTGCATTCCTGCTGAGTGCCGGCATGTCTGCGGGCACCTGCATGTCCGCCGCAGCAGAAAGCGCCCCGTCATCATCAGAAGAAACAGGCAGTGAAAGCGCCGCAGCAGAAAGCGCCGCGTCATCATCGGAAGAGGCTGACGGTGAAAGCGCCGCGGATGAAACAGCCCCGGCTTCTCCCGAATGGGTGGCCGCGCTTCCGGCCGCAAAGGATGAAAAGACGACACAGCTCCTGATCGTCGAAGGAGCAGACATGGAGTCCTCTGCGGCGGTCGTGTCCCTGCATGCCCGGGACAAAGACGGCAGCTGGAAAATGATGCTGGCCGCGCCTGCGTATATCGGCCGTGACGGTATGTGCCCGGATGAGGAACATACGGAAGGCGGCGTATTTACAAAGACGCCGATCGGCACCTACCATTTCAACAAGGCGTTTGGACTCGCCGAAGATCCCGGCTGTCAGCTGGAATATATACAGGTCGGCGAGGAGGACTACTGGTCCGGGGATGACAGAGAAGGGATGGGCTATAACCAGCTGGTCAGTATCCGGGATTATCCTGATCTGGATGTACGAAGCAGCGTGCATTTCACAGGCGCTCCGCAGGAATACCGGTATTGTCTGAATATCAGCTTCAATGAAGAGGGGACGCCGGGAAGGGGCTCCGCGATCTTCCTTCGCTGTATGGGTGACAGGGAGTATACCGGCGGCAGTGTGGCAATCCCGGAGGACAGCATGAGGACAGTCATGCAGGAGGCGCGCGCCGACTGCGTGGTGGTGATGAATACACAGGAAGGTCTGGGGGATACGGAAGGCGGCATAACGCCGGTACCCGCGGAAGAAAGCGGAGATACCCCAGACAATACTGCCGAAGACAATGCCGCAGAGAACGCAGAACCGGAATACACCGCGTATGACGCGGAAGGCATGATTCAGGGAAAACTGGTTCTCCAGAGTGACGGATATTACTGGTTCAATGAGAGCCTGCGGTACCGGAATAATGGTGACGGCAGTTTCGAAGGCATGGACACAGGAGATGTTCTGTATGACCATGACATAACGGACGGGACGGAGACGGCGGCTTCTCCGGAGCAGGAGGGCTCTGTCGAGGTCTGGGACGAAAACGGCAGCAGTCACGGGCTTCTGATGCCGCAGGCCGATTCAAGCTTTTATCAGTCCGAAGACGGCAAGCGGTTCGCAGCTGTAGGGGCAGGAAGCTTTTACGGCATAGATACAGGAGAAACTTTATACAACTATGAACCCGCAGAAGGGGAGAAAGGGGGAAATCAAAATGGCAATTAATCCGATGGCACTGTTGAAAATGAAGGAACGGATGTCCATGTTCCAGCAGGAGCATCCAAAAATCCGTCCGTTCTTCCAGACCCTGAAAGAGAAGGCTCTGGTCCCGGGAACGGTTTTTGAGATGACCGCCACAACGCCGGACGGAAAAAGTTATACGGCCAATTTCCGCCTGACGGAGAATGACATAGAGACGATCCGAAGCCTGATGAAATAAAAGGCAGGGGAGATACCTCTGCGCAAATGAAAAAGAAACCCGGCAAAGCGCGGTGAAAGATCACTGGCTTTGCCGGGTTTTTTATGCGGATTTTTATTCCAGGGTGACCAGCAGGTTGTTGCTGTTGAACGCGTTGAAATATCTGACTTCCGTCGCCATATGCGTCACCATGCGTATGGCGATGTGTTCTTCCGGAGAATTGTTCTTGTTGAGTTCATAGTAGGCGGTGGGGTCAAAATGATCGCTGAGATCTCTCAG
>CAMODP010000036.1 GCA_946611445.1 uncultured Eubacterium sp. | reverse complement strand
GCCCTCAATGCTGGAACACAACCTGCTTCCGGATCTCTTCCCGCGCCTCTTCTCCGCCGAGCACGCGCACCAGCTCCAGCGCGAATTCAATGGCTGCGCCGGGGCCGTGTCCGGTAGTCACATTTCCGTCTGTCACAGCGGGTACATCCTGTGGCGCCGCTCCTGTCAGCGTGTCCTCCATGCCGGGATAGACCGTAGCATCTCTCCCCTCCAGGAAGCCAAGGCTTCCGAAGATGGACGGTGCCGCGCAGATCGCCGCCACGTGCTTTCCGGCGTCATACTTCTCTTTCAGGAGCGCACGGAGCGGTGCGCAGGCAGACAGGTTCTGTGTGCCGGTACCGCCCCCGGGCAGTATGAAAAGGTCTCCGTCTGCAAAGTCTGTCTCTTCAAAAAGGGCATCTGCCAGAATCTCTATGCCGTTAGAGCCGTGAATCTGCCGGCGTCCCATTATGGATACGGTTGTAACCGCATGTCCGGCGCGTCTCAGAAAATCCACCGGTGTCAGTGCCTCGATCTCTTCCAGTCCGTCCGCGAAAAATGAATAAACGTGTGCCATTTTTTCCTCCTCTCTTACCGCCTGTCCCGTTCGGGGACATACTGCGGTCATCTTCTACAGCTTCCCCGCTTTTTCAATACAGGCCGCCGTTGCGTCGATGACAGCGCCCCGGAAGCCTTTTTCTTCCAGTACGCGCACCGCCTCTATGGTTGTGCCGCCCGGCGAGCAGACCATATCTTTCAGCTCTCCTGGATGCTTTCCTGTCTCCAATACCATCTTTGCACTGCCCAGCACGGTCTGTGCCGCGAACTCATATGCCTGTCCTCTGGGCATCCCTCCCAGAACGGCAGCGTCGGCCAGCGCCTCAATAAACAGGAATACATAGGCCGGCGAGCTTCCGCTCACCCCGGTCACGACATTCATCAGCGACTCCGGGACTACCGCCGTGCGGCTGAAGCTCCGGAGGAGATTCTCCACCGTCCGCAGCTCTTCCTCACCGACAGATTCGTCCGGACAGAGTGCAGTCATTCCCTCTCCCGCCAGCGCAGGCGTGTTTGGCATGATGCGGATCAGCCGCACAGACCTGCCGAACGCGCCCCGCAGCCACTGGAGCGTCTTGCCCGGCGCCATGGACACCACCGTCGTTTCTGCGCCGACGGATGTGCTGATCTCTTCTATTACCTGCGGCAGCACCTGCGGCTTGACCGCCAGGAACAGAATGTCAGCACGGGCAGCGGCAGCCCTGTTGTCCTGCGTCGTTCCGACACCGAGTTCTTTTTCTGCGCGGGCCCTGGCATCCGGGCTCTTCTCCGCGACGCAGATCTGTTCTGCCGATACCGTCTTTTTCAGCAGCATGCCGCGAAGCATGGCAGATCCCATATTCCCGCAGCCGATAAAACTGATGTTCATCCTTCACCTCCTACAGTCCCTCTCCGTCAAACGGAGGGATAAAGCTCTCCCGGGCTGTTCCCCGTTCCTGGATAAAGCAGTTGCTGATGCCCCTGTCTGTCACATGTCTGACCCATCGGCTGTATTCCCGCGCCGTTACCGTGCGGCCGAGTTCCGGGTACTGTTCCGCCGCGCCTTTCATCGGCGTATACTGTCTCATAAGGCTGAGCCAGACGGCGTCGCCGTATGTGTCATACACATAATCCGCGACGGCGCAGGCATCCCTCACCCGCCCGGGCAGCAGCAGGTGCCGCACAATCACGCCTGCTGTCATCAACCCGTCTGCGTTAAATACGGCGTGCGGTGCCTGTCTTACCATTTCCTCCAGCGCCGCCCGGGCTGCGGACGGATAGTCCGGAGCCGCCGAATACTGACAGGCCGCTTCCGGGTCCAGATATTTGAAATCCGTCAGATATATATCAACGAGTCCTTCCAGCAGCTGCAGCGCACGTACGCTCTCATACCCTCCGCAGTTGCAGACGACAGGTATGCCGAGTCCCGACGCGCGGGCTTTCCCCAGCACGCCGGCGATCTGCGGAATATACGGCGTAGGGGTGACCAGATTGATATTGCAGGCTCCCTGCTCCTGCAGTTCCAGAAAGATCTCCGCGAGTCTCTCCTGCGTTATTTCTCTGCCTGCCTTTCCCGCGGCTATTTCCCTGTTCTGACAATATACGCAGCGCAGATTGCAGCCCGAGAAAAAAACAGTTCCGGATCCCTTCCTCTGCCTGCTTTCCGGCAGGCCGGCGGACAGAATGTCCTGCGGACTGCCCTCCCCGTATCCGGAAATACAGGGCTCCTCCCAAAAATGAAGCGCTGCCCTGGCCGCCCGGATCTCTGCGGTCATACCGCAGTATCCCGTCTCTCCCTTCAGCCTGTTGGCCCCGCATGCTCTCGGGCAGAGTCTGCAGGCGCGCAGTTCAGCATCACAGGCAGAAAGCCGCTCATGTCTGCCGGCCGCCTGTCCGGAAATCTCCGGCCTGCCGGCGCCGTCTCTGTCAGCCTTCGCTGCCGGCCTGTCCGTTTTCAGCTTCATATGCGCCGCCTCCGTTTCCCGCATGAAGGGCTTCACCCCGGATCAGCATTCCGGTCCCGTCCCCTGTCAGAGTACCAAGCGCTCTTCCCTGCGCGTGTCCGGCCATCTCTTCCGCCGCTTCCTCCAGCTGGTCTCCGGCTCTGCCGTACAGGTCGTGCTGAATGCCGATGCTGTTCGCGTAGTAAGCATAGGTATCCAGATACAGGCAGGAAAGAAACACGCTGACCAGGATGATTATTTCCTTTTTCCTGCCGTATTCCGTGACCAGGTCCGTAAACAGGATCACGAGAGGGATGACAAGAAAATACAGGTACCGGCCGATCAGGGTGTTCAGCCAGGTGCTGTCCGTGGATATCACAAGCATGCCGATATTTGCCGTGACCAGGGCGGCGCTGGTCATCAGCGCGTATGCCTTCTTCTCACCGGCGGAATAGCTGAACCGCCAGCCGCCGATGACAAAACGTCCCAGGCGGAGAAGCTCCCGCACAACGCAGAAAGCCAGAAGCGCAATTACCAGTACGGACACTCCGGTATTGATATAGTCCGTAAAGGTTGTCATGCTGCTGACCTCTGCCGGGATGAAATACTTTCTCGTAAAAATAGAGAATACGCCGACATAGGGATTGAACCGCGTGTTCAGCGGATTGATCTTGTCATAGACGATCTCTGTGTGCACATTCATGCCGGTAGGGGAGCCATACAGCCGGATATTCCGGAAAAACCACGGCAGCATGGAAGCCGCGTATGCCGCGGAAGATGCCAGGAAGGCCATGATCCGCCTGTAATACAGCAGTACCAGCAGCATTCCGCCGATCACAAACACGCCGGTGCTCTTGGTATAAAACAGGCAGACGGCAAATGCTGTGCCGGCTATTGTCCGGGAAATGGAAAACCCGTCCGCCAGCATCCGGAAGGTAATGTACAGCAGGCTGACCGTCAGCAAAATGGCCAGCGGTTCATTGCTCACACAGATACAGCGGATCAGCACGCCCGGATTCATGCCGAAGATGCAGAGCAGGTACACTGCCGCAGTCTCATCGCCGATGATTCCGCTCCGGCAGAGCAGCCGCACGGTTTTCCGGCAGATGAGCAGGGAGACGCACCAGAGGGCAAAACCGACAAGACGGCAGAAATACAGCGCCGTGCGCATATTGCGGATCAGTGAGACCGGAATGGCCATCAGAACATAATAGAGCGGCACCTGGACGGCCTCATAGCGCTTGCCGTAATTCAGTCCGCCGACCGCGCCGGTCTGGGCGATGCGCCAGGTGTTAATGCTCTGATTCATAGTCGGAAGCCGGTGGTTTTGCGCGACATAGCAGATGTAGTCCAGATGGCTGCACTCATCGACATGGGACAGGTTCATTTCCCCGAAAATGACAGCCAGCGCCAGCAGGGCAATCAGCAGGAACCCCAGTTTCAGGTATTCCCTGCGGTTCCTGCACGCAAACAGGAAAACGCTCAGAAGGAACCACAGTATATAATAGATCCGGTTCCACTCTCCCATAATATACGGCGCGTCATTCTTCCAGGCGCGGAACAGCGTAAAGGACACCAGAAGGACAACGCCTGCAAAACAGAACAGAATCAGCAGAATATCCTTCATCCGGCTTTGCTGCCGGATCGTTTGTTTTCCCCCGTTCATATATGATCCCTCTCTTTTGTTCTCCGCCGGCGCTGTCCGGGTTTTCCCGGTCCTGCCGGACGCATACGCAGACAGCGGACGTCCCTCACACAAAAAGTGCTCTCCAGATCTTCCGGAAATTTCTGTCAATCAGCCCGCTGCGCAGATAAAAGCGCACGCGGCTCAGCTTCCCCTTTTCACCGATATGCGCCAGTTCCTCCAGAAACGGCCGGTTCGGATTGTCCGCACCGGCAGCATCCAGAAGAAGACCTGCAAAATCTCTCTCCAGAGTAAGGTTTTCCCTGATATAACGCGCCTTTTTCCCCGATACGGTTTCGCCCAGTTCTTCCAGCGCGTAGCGCAAACCGGACCGCTTCCTGGCACCAACTTCGTTGCTTGCGTGCTGCCGGTAAAAAAGGGTCTGTCTGTCCAGATAGTACACTGTCCCGCAGGCAGAGGCGAGCAGCATGACGCCCCAGTCAAACATCGCCCGTTTCAGCAGCTCCTCATGGGCCAGGCTCAGCTCCAGCAGGGGTCTGTTCAAAAGCATCGTGCATCCGGGCGCCACATTCCGTTTCAGCAAATGCCGCAGATCCACTGCCTCCGGGTTTCTCTTCTCATACGCCATGTATGACGGGGCAATTTCCCGGAGCCCGGCATCCGCAACCGTTAGGTCTGTGAATACGACAGCCGGTGTCTTTCCGTCATCATGCCGCTTCATTTCCTGCAGAGTGATCTCCGCCTTCTCAGGCTTCCAGACATCATCCTGGTCGCAGAACATCACATACTGTTCATCCTGTATGCGGCGCATGAGGAACAGGAAATTGGCGCTGGCAGAACCGGTGGGCGGTCCCTCAACGATCACAAACCTCCTCCTCTTCTCCGCGAACGCCCTGACCAGGGCAGCGGTGCGGTCAGAGGAGCCGTCATCGTGAATATAGCAGATAAAATCCTGCAGGGTCTGTTTTTCCAGAGAAGCGAGGAGCTCCTCTATGTACGCTTCTCCATTGCAGGTTGTCAGCAGTATTGCTGTTTCCGCCATCACTGCGCCTTTCCGCCCTGCCGGCTGTCTCTGTCAATCATTTCCTCCATAAACTGCAGCGACTGCAGCACCTTTTCGCATTTGGCAAGCATCTTTTTCTCATATGTTCCCGCAGCGGCATCCGTAGCCACATCCTCATGATGCCGGATCCTGACTGCCGGATCGTATACCGTCAGCATTCCGTCCCGCCAGCATTCATAATCGAGGATCTGCGCCTCACAGTAGAACTCCGTCCCGGGATTCAGGGCATATTCCCTTCTTTTTATGTAATCTTCGGAAAAAACCAGACACGCACCATGCAGCATCGCGCCCGGCAGTCTCTCCGTCTGCCCGCTGTTCTCTTCCTGCCTGCCGCGGCTGTAGTACAATTTTCTGACAAGGGGATTCCGCCTGGCTGCGCCCTTCACTTTCAGCAGCCATCTGCGGGACTGCACCCGGCGCACATCACGGATCTGTTCCTCCACATCCTCCCGGGTGCGGATCCTCGTCTTTTCGGGATTCTGGTGTTTTCTGGCAGATGTTGACCAGATATCCGGTCCGAGCACGTAAAAGCCTGTTTCCTCCCGGGCTGTCCGTATCCTGTCGATAAAATCCCGCTGGACGATTTCCATGTCATTGTTCATACAGACTATGAAATCACATGCAAAATGGTCCCGGGCATATCGGTATCCCAGATTGATCCCGGCCGCATAACCGGCATTTGTGTCGTTCCGCAGGAGATGCACGCGCGGATCATCCGCGTAATACGCGCACAGCTTCTGATAAGAGTCATTCGGAGAGGCGTTGTCCGCAATCACGATTACCTTTTCGCCGTCCGTATTATTCAGAATCGAATCAGCGCAGGCACATGTCTCCTCAAAGACAAGATAATGCAGCATCACAAAACAGATCATTGTACTCTCCTGACTGCCGCCGCTGTATCCGCGGCGATTTCGTCCGGGGCGCGCCGCATATCGGCGGACATACGGGCTGCAGCAGCAGGACGTATGCCGCGCAGCGCCGAAGCATATGCCTCCAGATAGGCTGACAGCCCCTCTCCCCGAAGGGAATCCATGGCCGAATCCTTTCTGCCGCGGGCTTCTATCCGCGCGCGGGCTTCTCCGGGAGAAAGGAGACAGTCGATGCAGAATACCCGGCCGGACGCAAGGACCGACCGCGCGCCGGCAAAAGCAGATCCCCGTATATCCTGCCAGAAACTGATGACGGCCAGGGTCTGGATCAGCCCTTCGTCCGTAACAACCGCCGCCTGTCCGGCCCCTCTGTACTCACGAAGAAGGTAGAACAGATACATAACGGTAATCAGCCTCTCCCTGCCGGTGAGAAATGCTGCCGCGGAGCTCTTTCGCTTTTCAGGAAAAAAACACCCGGCAGCTGCCCGCAGCCCGCCTCTCTGCAGGAGGGCGGAGGCCCGGCCGGGAAGCAGCAGCGCCCGCCGTGCTCCCCGGATCCCTTCTCCCCGGAATTCTCCTACACCTCTGACCCTGACTTCTTCTCCATCCGCGCGCAGCCGGGCCGCAAGACGCTCTGCCAGAGACGTCTTGCCGCAGCCGGGCAGGCCGTTGCATTCAATAATACAGCTCATAATTTTTTTCCACGAACGCCCTCCAGTCCGGAATCGGAATCCGGAGCAGGCTTTCTCGCATCTCTTCCAGTCTTTCAGGCGTGCAGCGCAGGACAGCATCCTTCAGTTCTTCGCAGGAACCGGCCTTCACAACAATTCCCCCGCCGCCGATAATGTCTTTTGCACCTACATGGTCGCTCACAATCACGGGAACACCGCAGCTGACCGCCTCCAGCACGGTAAAGCCAAAGGTCTCAAACCATACGCTGGGAGCCGCCAGTACATCTGTGTCGCTGAAAATATCCGTTAATTCCTCGCTGCGGAATCCCCCCTCGCGGACTTTCATGTATGGAGACGGGTCTTTTACGGGAGAATACATCCGGAGTTCAAAATTCCGCTGACCGTTCTCCCAGAGTTCATCCAGCGCTCTTTTGAGCACCTGGAAGCCTTTGAATGGTTTTGCAGGCGCCAGCATGGCAATGCGGAGCACCGGATTCCCGGACCGCCGGATACTTCGCCGGCAGTCAGAAATCCCACTGTGCATGACAGGCATCACCACAGCCTTTGCCGGAGTAAGATACCGCCTGTAAATCTGTTCGCTCAGACTGGAATTAAAGTGCATGACATCCATATGTTCCAGGATGCCGCAGTACCAGGCGCGGAGTTTCCGGTAGCCGGCCGCTTCCTCTTCTGCTGAGAGCGCAGGTACGGACAGCGCAGCGCCGTCTTCTTCAAAAAACTGCCTGCGGTGCATTTCCCGCAGTTTTCTCATCGGCGCGGAGTCTTTCAGCAGACGGTACAGCGGCGACTGCATCAGCGCAATCCTGCGCAGTGACAGTGCAGACGCGTTGCAGGCCGCGCAGGCGGCGCAGGAAAAGTCATTTTCGCAGGCAGCTCCGTCACGATAGAGCGTGACAGAGGGACAGATCCCAAAATAGTCATGTGTCGTGAAAACCGTCCGGATATGCAGCTTCCGCGCAGCCTCAGGCAGTTCTTTCGGCAGTCCCATCAGCGTATGGATGTGAATGGCATCCGGCTTTATCTCCTGCAGAAAGTGTTCAAACCCCTTCCTGCTGCCCGACATAGTAAAAGCGGAGATGTCCTGTATCCCCTCATCCAGCGGAACCGGAAGCGGATTGATCAGTTCATAGCTGCGGATGCCCTCATGTTCCCCCCGTCCTGCGATCCGCCTTTTCTTGTCCGGGGTCATCTGTCCGGGCCACAGGGCAGACACTGCATCACCGTTTTCGCGCTGTCCCCGCATCAGATCAAATGCGTACCGGGTCAGGCCGCCTGAACGGTACGGCGGAAAGCCCAGAAAATAGTGAAGGATTCTCACGGTGTCCTGTCTCCTTTTCGCCCGTACAGCCAGAGCTGCCTGTATTGTTCCCCGATATACTGCCAGGAATACCCTTCACGGATGCGGGCCTTTGCCTTCCTGCCGTATGCAGCCCGTTCCTGCGGATCCATCTGATCCGCCGTTTCAATCAGCGCGCGCAGGCTGCCATCCTCTTTTGTCCAGTAAAGAGCCGCGTCCTCCGCCACCTCACGGTTGAAGCCCACATCCAGCAGCAGATTCAGTTCCGTGCTTCCCAGGGCCTCCAGCAGGCTCGGATTCGTGCCTCCCACCTCATGCCCGTGAAAATATGCCCAGGCATTTTCGCGGATCTTCTTCAGAAGTTCCGGATCATATACCGTTCCGACAAACCGGATCCTCGGGTCATCCCGGAAGTGCAGCTTTTCTTCCAGTTCTTCCAGAAAACGGTCATTGACATTTGTAATCAGGGCGAAGGTTTTGCTGCTGCTGCTCTTCATGAATTCCCGGATCATGGTCTCGTAATTGTTCTCAGGGACGAATCTGCCGACAACCAGATAATAGCCGCCGGGACGCAGGTTCTTCTCCCTCATCCAGGAAACAAATCTTTCATCTTTATCCGAAAGCGCCGACGGAACCGTATCGCTTCCATAGGAGATATAGACGGTCTCCGGGCGAAAGCGCCTGTATTCTGTGCGGATGTATTTTTCAATCGTGACAGAATCGCAGACAACCAGGTCCGCGGCATGAACCATCTGCCCCTCGGAAAGCTTCCAGTACCGGCGGATGGGTGCAGACCACTTCGCCCGCATCCACTCGTGCCCGTCCGGATTCAGAAAGAGTACACCGCCGTGCCGGTGGATCTGCGCGGCGAACGGACGTATGAAAGGGCCGATACGGCAGGCCAGAATATAGAAAACCGGCTTCCGGATCCCGTTTCTTCTGCAGTACCTGAGTGACCAGCGCAGGGCGGCAAGGTCATACCAGACCGCGACGGCAGGCCCTATATCCGGCACCTGCAGCTTAAACACATGCGCGCCGTGATAGCGGAACGTCTGCGCGCCGTCCTCTGTCCTCCTGTCAGAGACGCCCGACAGCGTGCTCTCATCCATGCATCCGTCGCCGTTTGCCTTGCAGGCAATATGATACTGCAGCGCTCCGTCGTCCTGATGCTGCTCCGTCAGCCTGTCGACAAAGGTTTCAAATCCCCCATACTGCCCGATGCTCTTGCTCCCTATGATAAAAATATGACGCATACTCCCATGCCCCCGGTTTCTTCATATGATCGTCACGGCATGCCTGTGCCCTGCTCTGCGTTTTCTCGCTCCGGCGCTTTTTTCCGCTCCGGAAGCAGCTTCCCGCCGGCTGCCGTCCCCGCGTCCGCCGCCAGAAGCAGCAGGAAAGGATGATAACCGATCGTGATCAGATGATGCTCCATAAAGCATTCCAGACAGATGCAGGAAAGCACTGTCAGCCAGATCCATTCTGCGCTCCGGTAATCAGCGGCAGCTTCCCGGATCAGGATCATCATCACGGCCAGCAGCACGCATACACCCAGACACATCAGGATATACATATATGAGCTGTCCAGAAAGAAGTAGTCCTCCACACTTTCCGTTGAACCGCCGCTTCCCTGCATCCTGATCACCTGTCCGAAGGCTTTCACCGGATACCGTTCAAACCCGGTTCTGCCCAGGCTCAGACGATTGTGCAGAATATGGTCCAGCCGGACCAGCAGGCGGCGGTCATCGCGGTAAAAACGTGACAGGACAAGCGACGCAAGGCAGGAAAAGGGAACTGCCAGAAACAGCAGAAAACGCACCGGCCGACGGAACGCGGAGATCACTTCCCGGCCGGTCCTGGCATCTTCCGCGTTCAGGAACAGAATTCCTGCCAGCAGGAAGAACATAAGCGCCAGACAGACAGCCGTCGTCCTCGCCCCGCAGTACTGCGCGCAGAAGCACGCAATAACCAGGATGCCTGCAGCCTCCGCCCAGGTAACTGCCCTGTTCCGCAGCCACACCCAGCAGCAGATAAGGAAAAACACATGTGCCGCAAAATCTGTCGGATAGTGTATGCCGAACGCTATGCGGATCTGATCCCCCCGGTAATATACCAGGTTTTCTATGCGGCCGGTCAGGGCAGCTGCGATGGTCACCGCAAAAAAGGGCAGTGAAATACCCAGATACGTCTTCAGTATGTGCCGGAAGGAAATACCGTACGCGCCCAGAACAAGCAGCGCCAGCTCCAGCAGAAACCCGTGCCCGGTCTGTTTCCAGGATATGAACATGAGGAGGCATACTGCCGCGGCGCAGATAAATTTCCCGTCACGCCACGATATCTTCCGCAATACAGAGAAGACACAGATCACCACGAAAAGGCAGATACTGATTACCAGCATGCTTCTTTTGGAAAACCTGTACGGAAACATCGTTGTGTTCAGGAATCCCGCAAACGTAATCAGGGCGAGAAACGCCAGATACAGGATTTCATAGATTTTCTCGATGGAAGAGCGTTTACTCACTTGTCCGCTTTCTCCTCTTCGTGGTACTCCTTCTCAGTATTGACATTCCAGATGCCGGATTTGTCTGCTGTTCCGCTCATCAGCGCCTTCACCGCCTCAAAGGAAGTGCACATGGAATGATCCAGATTATTGTAGCGGTGCTGGCCGTTCCTGCCCACGCAGTAGAGATTCGGGATCTTATCCAGCCAGGCCCTCAGTTCATCGATTTGCTCATAGGTGTCAAAATACGCAGGGTAGGCTTTCTTCACCCGTTCTACATGATAGTCCTTCACATCAGACAGATTCCGGATCAGCCGCATCTGTTTCATTTCGCGAATCGCCATATGGGCAAATTCGCGGTCAGACATGGACCACATCGCGTCGCCTTCATTGCAGAAGTATTCCAGACCCATCCAGACTGTATGTTCCAGGTCTTTTACAAGATACGGCGACCAGTTGTTGTATATCTGGAAACGCCCCATCTGTACGGAGCGGTCATGTACATAAACCCAGTCATCCGGCACGATATTGCCTACTGTCCGGATTTTTGTCTCATTTTTCAGAAGCAGCCGGTCACTGGGAAGCAGCACGCCGACAGTCATATAGTCCCTGTAGGGGAGGCCGGCCGCAATACGGGCAATGTTTTCCGGTACATCTTCCATTCCGCCCACCAGGTCTTTGAGCGGCATGGACGAGATGACATAGTCGCCATCCTCCCGGATCACGGCGCCGTCCTTCTCATAGCTCACGCCGCATGCATTCCCTTCTTCGTCCAGGTGAACGGTCACGGCTCTGGCGCCGCAGAGAATTGTTCCGCCTTTTTCTCTCACTTTGTCAGCCGTCAGCTCCCAGAGCTGTCCCGGGCCGTATTTCGGATAGGCAAACTCCTCTATCAGAGAGGTCTCGACCTGCCGGTTCTTTACGTGGAACGCCTTCCCGGCCATGTCCTTCAGAATGGCCGTTATGGACAGTCCCTTCGTCCTCTGCGCGCCCCACTCGGGGGAAATGCCGGAGGGATGCCTGCCCCAGAGGTTCTCTGTGTAGTTTTCGAAAAACATAGAATACAGCTTTTTCCCGAACCGGTTGATATAAAAATCCTCCAGGCTCTTCTCATCCCGCTTGCGCATCACACTGCCAAGGTAGCTGAAACCGGCCTCCGCGGTTGTCAGCAGCCCCATATTGCGGATCGTTTCCATGCGCATGCTGATCGGATAGTCAAAGAATTTTCCGTTGAAGAAAATGCGGGACAGACGGTTTCTCTTCAGCATAACCTCATCCGTCTGTTCGGGATCCGGCCCGCCCTCGGCGATATGGACGGGACGTTCCAGAAGGATATCGTCCTTTGCGGGAGCTCCCTGCATGGGAAGCATCTTCTGCCACCATTCATTTACTTCCGGCACTTTTGAGAAGAAACGATGTCCGCCCATGTCCATGCGGTTTCCGTGATATGATACCGTTCTGGAAATGCCGCCGAAGGTCTCGCTCTCTTCCAGCACTACCACACTGTATTCGTCTGAGCGGTCCAGAAGCTCCCAGGCTGCTGTCAGGCCTGCCGGGCCTGCTCCGATGATGATGACTTTTTTCACAGTTTATACCTCCCTCGCCATGGCAGCCGGATATGCGCCGGTCTGCAGGATGTGTTCTCTATTCCTCATTTCTGGATATGTGCCGGCTGACACGCAGACTTGCGTTTTCGTACACATTCCCGCCCAGCAGCGCAACGCTGTCCACCGACATCCCGGCTTTCCACAATACGTACGGGAGCGACACCTGGTCCCGGGACACGCGCCTGCGGAACTGTTCCCACCAGCGGTCCATGATTTTTCTGCAGCTCTCTTTGTGGTGCTCCCGCACGATCACATTGCCCTCCAGCAGGCCGTAATGCGCCGGCATCCCCTGGTGCTCCAGATACCGCCTGTAACGCTCCGCATCCGGCGCGCCCAGTTTTTTCATCGCCACGACCATAGTCAGCTCATCGTACACGCAGTCCAGTCTGGAATGCCAGTGCAGGCCAAGGCCGGCATCGCCCGTGCGGAAAATATACGGCGTCAGATCCGTGATCACCTTGATATTCGCGTCCAGATAGATTGAGTACCGGTATGACGGGAACAGGACATCCGGATGCATCTTGAAGTACCGGTTCTTCATGGCCGGCGTCCAGGAAGGATCGCAGAGGTTCTGCCATTCCACCGGCGTCCACGCGGAATCCGGTGCAAGGGGCTGGTCCGTGATCATATAATAATCAATATTATCCGGCCGGCAGACAGGTTCCTGTATGTGATCTCCCGTCCCGAACAGACAGCTGTATACGGCAATCCTCTCATCTGAAAAATACTCTTCCGGGAGAATCGGGGTCTCCGCAGGCCGTTCCGGCAGCCGTGTCTGTTCATACAGGGCAAAATCCTTCCCGGGCCGTCTGCTCTTCGCGAAGCGGATCATGCTGCCGATATCGCCTCTGGAGAGGCTGTTTTTCAGCCGGACTGCCACGGATCCCGCCTGATAAATACCTGACTGCAGAAGCTGCCGGTATTCAATATTCTGCTGTTTCAAATTGTCCATCAGCTGCGCGTAAAGCGCCGGCTCTGTTTTTCCTCTGTGCACGCTGCTCTCCTGTTTTTTCTGATTCTCTCGTCA
>CAMODP010000035.1 GCA_946611445.1 uncultured Eubacterium sp. | reverse complement strand
TGTAAGAATTATATGTATAGCTTTGTCCCTGATATATTTCTGTTATCTCAAATTCAGCACCTGCCGGAAGGCCTGTAAGCTCAATTGGCGTTACCTCACTGCTGCCATCAAAAACAATAGATTTCACATTACTGTAAATAGGAACATTATTCAAATAGCCATTAATCTTAAAAACGAAAGTGGCCGGATCACTTGCTTGTGTTCCTGAAAATGCTCTATTTTCATACCTGGCAAGATCTTTAACAATTCTGAGACTTCCTTTTCGGCGTTCTGACTGTCCCTTCAAGTAAAACTCAAAACTATATGTCCAAGCCCCTGTATTGGACGTATTAAAAGTAACATCCTGTGCTCCTGTTTTTGAAGGAGCGGCAAACAGTATCGGCGAAAACATGTATCTCATAGTGTCAGAATCGGCGTATGTGACAACCTGCTGGTTGCCATCAGCCGCCACCATGCTTTCATCTACTAGATAGTTACTATAGTCTTTATACCCAGATGTAGAAGCACTCCGTATCACAAGCAGATATAACCCGCCATACTTTCCGGTATTCGTACTTTTTGGGATGTCGTTAGATTTAGAAAACTCACATGATTCTGCAATAGGCGCATATTTAGTCTGTGCAGGATCCAAAATCTTATTTGCCGCATTTTGAGCAATTTTCTCCCATGTCGGCAAATCAATATCCTCTTTGGTATTAATATCGTATTCCGTTATGTCCTGAAAGCCTTCCAGCAGATTCAGTGTGTATGTATCAAAGCCAGAAAGATTTTCCGCTTCTGCGATTTGGTAAATATCAAATACCAATTCCGTATCGACACTGAACCCCTTATCAAGCTGCTGCGGATACATCACAACACTAATTGGCTTATTAAGATCTAATGGCTCTATTGTATCCTCTGCCATTGCCGGTACCGCCAAGGTCCCCAGTCCCATCAATAGTGCCAAGGTGAGCCCTGCTGTTCGTCTTAAGTGAGCTTTCAAGCCCTGAAACCTGTTCATAATAACCTCCTTGTCCCGTTTTCTGGGAACGTTCTCAAGGGACCAAATAACTTATGCGATTCCCGTACTCTTCGTTTTCCGCGCTGTTTTCTTTCTTCTTCTCTTGTTCTTGCCATTTTTGCTGCCTCTGGTCGAGCCCAGCAATACCAGCAGCATGAGCAGGAGGAACGGCGACGCCAGCATGGGCGCTGCCAGGATCGGCTCCAGTCTCATGGCCTCTGCTGTAAAATGTACATCCAGTGTCTCAGTCGCCACCCTGTGGCCCCGCACCAGAAGACGGTGGGTGTTGATGCCGTAGGGGGTGCATGTGATCAGTGTGCTGAAGTCCTGCTTCTCATCGAAGTCCAGGTCCTGCATTTCATCGGGCAGAACCACGTGGATCTGGTCCACCTCATAGGTCAGGGTGCGGTCCATCACCTGCAGCAGGAAACGGTCTCCTTCCTTCAGCTCGTCGATATTCGTGAACAGCTTTGCTGAGGGAAGGCCTCTGTGTCCGGACATAGCCGAGTGATTGCCGATGCCGCCTACCGGGAAGGATGTCCCCTCGATATGGCCGATGGCGATCTGCAGTACCTCGTCGTCGGTGCCGTGGTACACGGGAAGGCTCACATCAATCTTCGGTATGTCTATGTAACCCATGATGCCGTTTCCGGTTACATCGAGGATGGATTCGTACTCTTTCTTTTCCTCCTCACTGAGGACAAACCGGTTTGATTTGTGCAGGAGCCGCTCGTTGTACTCTTCGGCTTCCTTCCACATGCGCTCGAAGGTCTCCGGATCCATCTGGGCTACCTGCTCCACATAGCCGGCGATCGCCCTGCTCTGATGGAAGTTGTTCCACCAGTCGGCAAAAGTCGGATAGGCAATAATACCCAGACCGATGAGCATAACCAGAACAAGAACGACATTCAGAAGACTGACCTTCTTTTTTCCGTTCTTTTTATTTTTCTTTACACTACGATCCATATTACTATAAGAGTACTACGAAATGCAGTTTTTTTCAATCATATTTCACAATTACAGCCGTTCAGATGCGGCAAAAAACATTTTCCGGATAAACTTCCGGTGAGTTTACCTGTATTACACCATATGCTGCGTCAATCGAAGCGTCAATGTTCGAAGTATCAGAGGATCTTCATCACATCCTGCACGGTAATGTACATGATGAACAGCAGGAGTACGAACAGCCCGGTCAGGTGCACGCGGCCTTCCAGCTCCCGATTCAGCGGTTTGCGTCGGACGGCCTCAATCAGCATGAAAAAGAGTCGGCCGCCGTCCAGCGCCGGTAAAGGCAGCAGATTCATGACGCCCAGGTTTGCCGAGATCAGGATCAGCATATCCATCATGGACAGGAAGACCATCATCGGACCCGCAGGCACTACTTCCTCATAGACATCTCCGACCGCGCGCACCACGCCGACCGGGCCGGACATGTCATTGATGCTGAAGGTGCCGTTGAAAATGCTGGCCAGCGATTTTACCGTGACGTGGATCCAGTAGCCCACCTCACCGGCGCCGCAGCGCAGCGCGCTCAGGATGGACTGCTTCTCTCTCGCCAGGCTGAAGCCGAAGTCGAGGACTGCCGTCTCTGTCATCTGCGGGACCAGATCATTCAGGACGATCTCTTTGTGTCCCCGCTGCAGCACCAGGTCTACCGGGGAATCATCCAGCGGGTGCTCGGCCAGATACGCCTGCAGCTCTTCCATTGAGGAAACCGGCTGGCCGTTGATGGATGTGATCGCATCGTTGACCGCCGCCCCGGCCTTGCGCAGGGTGCCGCCCTTGTTGAGCTTTGTGATGACCAGCTGGTCATTCATATCCGCATAGGAAAAGCCCAGCAGATAGCGCTTTGTCGTCTCCGGAACGTAATGGATCCGGACCTTCTGTCCGTCGCGTTCCACCGTGAGGTCGACCTGGTCCAGGGGCACGCCGTCCATGACAATGTCCGTATAGAGCTCACGGGCATTCGCGATGCCGTTCCCCTCATAGCGGACCACCCTGTCTCCGGCCATCAGTCCGGCCTCTGCCGCCGGCGAGCCTTCCTCTATCTCTGTGATAACAGCCGGATCATATCCGGACAGCACGATCGTCAGTACAGCCACCAGAAAGGCCAGGATAAAGTTGAACACCGGCCCGGCAGCCACGATCAGCGCGCGCCGCCACAGCGCCGCCCCGGAGAAGCTGCCCTCCAGCTGCTCATCTTCCGCGCTGTCTTCGCCGAGCATGGCGCAGGACCCGCCGAACGGGAGGGCCTTCAGGGCGTAAACGGTGCCGTTTTTTTCAAAGGAAAACAGGATCGGTCCCATGCCCAGTGCAAATTCCAGGACGGTCACGCCGTTTTTCTTGGCGAGCAGAAAGTGACCGAATTCATGGAACAGGATCACAGCGCTCAGTATCAGAAACGCAACTATATATTTCAAGCTTTCCACCTGCTTTCTATCCAGGCATAGGTATCCTGCTCTGTCTGCAGGATCGCGTCAAGTCCCGGCTCCGGGATCAGCGTGTGCTGCTCCATCGCGCCGCGGATCACGTCATAGATCTCCAGGAAGCGGATCTTTTCCCGCAGGAACAGGGCAACCGCCTTTTCATTGGCGGCATTAAATACGGTCGGCATGCTGCCGCCTGTCTGCGCGGCCTCCCGCGCCAGCGGCAGTCCGAGGAATGTGTCGGTGTCAGGTGCCTCGAAACGGATCTGCTGCAGCGTCAGGAAATCCAGGCGGTCCACCGGCAGCGGCCGCCGTTCCGGATAGTACAGCGCATACTGTATGGGCATGCGCATATCCGGCGCGCCAAGCTGCGCCATGACAGCCCCGTCCCGGAACTCCACCATGGAATGAATGACGCTGGCCGGCTGTACCACGACGCGGATCCGTTCCAGCGGCATCCCAAACAGCCAGCGCGCCTCCATGACTTCCAGGCCCTTGTTCACGAGGGTCGCGGAATCGATGGTGATCTTGCTGCCCATATTCCAGTTCGGGTGCTTCAGGGCATCCGCCGGGCGCATATCCGCCAGCTCTTCTCTTTTTCTGCCGCGGAAGGGGCCGCCGGAAGCCGTGATCCACAGATAATCCGCCTCGGTGCGGTTCTCGCCGTGCAGGCACTGGAATATCGCGCAGTGCTCGCTGTCTACGGGAAGGATCCGCACGCCTTTCTTCTCTGCCAGCGGCATGATCAGATGCCCGGCAGTCACGAGGGTTTCCTTGTTCGCCAGGGCGATGTCTTTTCCCGCCTCAATGGCGGCAATGGTCGGCCGGATGCCGATCATGCCGACAACAGCCGTCACGACGATCTCCGCCTGCGGCTCTGTCGCTGCCTCTACGAGTCCGTCCATGCCTGCAGCCACGCGGGTATCTGTATCCGCGATCCTGGTCCGCAGCTCCGCGGCCAGGGTTTCATCTCCCACTGCGGCCAGCGCCGGGCGGAACTCCCGGATCTGCTGCTCCAGCATGTCTATATTGCGGTTGGCGGTCAGCGCCGTTACCTGTATGTCACCGTTCCGGCGCACGACGTCCAGCGTCTGCGTGCCGATCGAGCCGGTGGAGCCCAGTATTGCGATCTTCTTCATATGTCAGTCTCTCCTTTACAGTCCTCTCCCGAACAGGGCCGCCAGAAAATAGATCACCGGCGCGGTAACGATCACGCTGTCGAAGCGGTCCATCACGCCGCCGTGGCCCGGGATCAGGCGCCCGTAGTCCTTGATGCCCGCATCTCTCTTGATGGCGGAAGCTGCCAGGTCGCCGACCATGGACAGCAGCGCGCCGGCCCCGCAGATCACCGCGTAGGACCAGACAGGTATTGCGTGCGGTGTGAGCAGGGCGTAGACAACGCCCAGAATCACGGCGCCGGCCACGCCTCCGACAGCGCCTTCTATTGTTTTCTTGGGACTGAGGTGCGGCGTCATCTTATGCTTTCCGAAGAGCATGCCGGCACAGTACGCGCAGGTGTCAGACCCCCAGGAACTCAGGAAGATCAGCCACACTACATACAGGCCGTGCGGCAGTGCCCTGGTCTGCCATATAAAGGACAGCAGCACGCCGGCGTAGAACATGCAGAAGAAAACTTTTATGATCTTGTCCAGGGAACCGTTGGGCCAGCGGAACACATAGGAAAACAGCAGGGCCAGAAACGTCAGGACGATCATGGCTGACTGCAGCTCTCTGATACCCGCGTACAGCGCGGCATAGTACAGGACGATCCCGCCGTACCCGATGCACGCGGACAGGCCCGGCATCTGTTTTTCTCCCTGCACCCCCAGGGCACGCAGCAGCTCCAGCATGGCGGTAAGCGACAAAAAGAGGCACATAACCAGCAGCACCGCGCCGCCGGGGATGATGGTCAGCAGGGCAGCCAGTATAAGCAGGATGCCGCTGATGAGCCTTGTTATAAAGGAATTGTCCGTTTTTCTGGTCAGGTACAGGACAGCCACGCAGACAACTATGCCCGCCAGTCCCGCCGCTGCGGTAGTCGTAATGTTCATGATTGTTACCCATATTCTTTGTTCACAAACCGGTATGAAAGAAGCTGTGCATGGCTGCGCTTCGCTCCATCCTCATGTTTGGCGTTCGCCCAGATCATTCGCCTGCTCGTGCAAGCACGGCAGTCTCATGACTTTGGCTCACTGCTTATTTCATGATTTTGCGTCTCCGAACCGCCGATCGCGGTTGTTGTATGCCTCTATGGCTTTCATCAGTTCCTTCTCGTCGAAGGCCGGCCAGGGCGTTTCCGTGAAGTAGAACTCCGTGTAGGCCAACTGCCAGAGAAGGAAGTTCGACAGCCGCTGCTCTCCGCTTGTGCGGATCAGCAGATCCGGATCCGGGATCCCCGCCGTGTCCAGATATGAGGCAAAGACCTCTTCGCTCATGTCTTCAGGGCGCAGCTTTCCGTCCCGCGCGTCCGCCGTCATCTTCGCCGCGGCGCGCCGCATCTCATCACGGCTGCCGTAGTTCAGCGCGATCTGGAAAAACATGTGGTCATACCCGGCGGACATGCCCTCCAGTTCTGCGATCATATCCTGAATATCCGGCGCCATGCCGGTCGGATCGCCGATGATCTTCACGCGCATCTGTCTTTTTTTCGCGTTCCTCTCACACCGCTTCAGATAGCGGCGGAACAGGTTCATGAGGACGCCGACCTCTTCGGCGGAGCGCTTCCAGTTTTCTGTCGAGAACGCGTATACGGTCAGATATTTTACGCCCATATCGCAGATCACGTTGCACATCTTTTCCAGGTTGTCGCAGCCGACGACGTGCCCGTAGCTTCTCGGACGGCCCTTGCTCTTCGCCCAGCGGCCGTTTCCGTCCAGAATGATGGCAATATGATTGGGGATCTTCATAGCCTGTCTGCTCCTTTTCTGAAAACCGCAACTGTTCAGAACCACACCGCAGACGCGCCTTCAGCGTTTCTGTTTCTCCCAAATTCCGCATGATTCTGAACTCTTACAAAACAACAGCAGGCGAAGCATCGCTCAGGGTCCGAAGCCCTGTGCCCTTCGCCTGCAGCCGGGAGTCTGAAAGCTCCTTTTAAACTGTCATGATCTCTTTTGTCTTTTCTTCGATGGTCTTGTCGATCTTCTCGATGTACTTGTCCGTCAGCTTCTGGATATCGTCCTGCAGCTCCTTGACAGTGTCCTCTGATACGGACTCGTCGGACTTCTCGAGCTTTTTGAACGCGTCATTCGCGTCTCTGCGGATGTTCCTGATAGCAACCTTGGCTGCCTCGCCTTTTTTCTTGACATCCTTGGCCAGATCCTTACGGCGCTCCTCGGTGAGCTCCGGGAAAACCAGGCGGATGACCTTGCCGTCGGTGCTGGGGTTGATGCCCAGGTCAGAGGTCTGGATCGCCTTGATGATGGTTTTTACCAGGGAAGCCTCCCACGGCTGGATCTGGATGATGCGGGCTTCCGGGACGGTGATGTTGGCCACCTGCTGAATCGGGGACTGTGTCCCGTAATAATCCACGGTAATCCGGTCCAGAACATGAGGATTGGCGCGCCCGGCACGGATTGTGCCCAGTTCGCCCTCCAGATTGGCGATCGTCTTGGTCATCTTTGTGTCGTAAGGCGTGATTCTCTCATTCATCTGTGTATCCCTCCCTTTATGCCAGCTTTTTTATAATTCATACCTGCCCTGCAGCAGGTGAATGTACGTATAGGATGGTGCCGGACTCGTATGTCAGGCACCGGACCCGCTCATACCGTAACTCTGGTTCCTGTGATAATGCCGTGCGCCGCGTTCACGATGCTGTTCTCCTGATTCAGGGCAAACACGATCATCGGCATGCGGTTTTCCATGGCCAGGATAGAGGCTGTCATGTCCACGACCTGCAGCTTCCGGTCAATCACTTCCTGAATCGTCAGCTCATCGAATTTTACGGCGTCCGGGTTTTTCTTCGGATCGCTGTCGTAGACACCGTCCACGGCCTTTGCCAGCAGGATTGTGTCAGCCTCGATCTCGATTGCGCGCAGGACGGTTGCCGTATCGGTAGAGAAATAGGGATGCCCCGTGCCCCCGCCGAAGAAAATGACCATGTTGTGGTTGAAATACTTGCAGCACCGGTCTTTGGAATAAAGCTTCGTGATGTCTCCGCACTCAAAGGGCGTCAGCACTGCGGTCATCATCCCCTGCGAGCGGAAAATCTCTGATACATAGATACAGTTCATGACCGTCGCCAGCATACCGATCTGGTCAGCCTTGGTCCGGTCGATGTTCTTGCTGGACCTGCCTCTCCAGAAATTGCCTCCTCCGATGACGATACCGACCTGTATTCCTTCGTCGACAAGCACCTTCACCTGTTTTGCGACCCGGGTAACGACGGCCTCGTCAAACCCGGTGCCCTTTTCACCTGCGAGCGCCTCACCGCTCAGTTTCAGAAGAACTCTTTTCATACATGCCTCCGCTTTCTGCCTGACTTCCTTTTCCCGGTTACAGCTGCTCATTCTTTTTCAGGTGATTCCTTCCCATTCCTTTTATTTATAGATTACGTGGGTTCAGTACTTTTGCCGTTGTAATCTCATAATATCATATTTACAGCTGTGCGACCACAAATATATCGTAGATTGCGCGGATTGCGGTCTCGAAATCTCTGTTTTCCACGCCGATGATGATATTCAGCTCGGAGGAGCCCTGGTCGATCATCTTGACATTCACATGGGCGTGGGCCAGGGCGGAAAAGATCCTGCCTGCCGTTCCTCTCGTCCGGCGCATGCCGCGTCCCACCACGGCGACCAGAGCCAGATCGGACTCCAGCTCGATCATGTCGGGGTGCACGGACCGGTGCAGACCGGCGATAATCTGCTGCTCATGCGGCTCGAACTCATGCTGGTTCACAAACACGGAAAAGGTATCGATGCCTGACGGGGTATGCTCAAATGTCATGCCCGTATCCTCGAACACTTCCAGCACGCGGCGTCCGAAGCCCACCTCGGCATTCATCATGGCCTTCTCTATCGTGATGGACGCAAAGCCCTTCTTGCCGCCGATGCCGGTGATCGTGTAGCGCGGTTTGTTGCAGGTGCTCTCCACGACCATCGTGCCCGGATCGTCCGGACAGTTTGTATTGCGCACGTTGATCGGAATGCCTTCCTTGCGGAGCGGGAAGACCGCGTCCTCATGCAGCACGGTGGCGCCCATGTAGGACAGCTCCCGCATCTCGCGGTAGGTGATCGTCGGGATAGTTACCGGATCCCGGATAATGTGCGGATCCGCCATCAGAAAACCGGAGACGTCGGTCCAGTTTTCATAGAGATCGGCGTGGACAGCTTTTGCGACCAGGGAGCCGGTAATATCGGATCCGCCCCGGGAGAAGGTATGGATCGTCCCGTCGGGCAGCGAGCCGTAAAAGCCCGGGATCACCGCATGCCGGACATCCGCCAGCCGGTCCGCGATCAGGCGGGCTGTCCGCCGGTCATCGAACTCGCCCAGCTCATTGAACGCAATGACATCCGCCGCGTCAACAAAGTCAAAGCCCAGGTACGCGGACATCAGAATGCCGTTCAGGTATTCCCCGCGGGAAGCGGCATAGTCTTCGCCCTTCAGTTCCCGAAGGTTCCGGTCGATGGCGGCAAACTCCGTGTCGAGATCCACCTGGAGCCCGAGACCGTTTGCAATCTGATCATACCGCGCGCGGATATTCTTCAGTGTATCTGTGAAATCCATCCCCTGTTTGGCCAGGTGCCAGCAGTGATACAGCATATCCGTCACCTTGGTGTCGCCCTCAAAGCGCCGCCCGGGCGCGGAAGGGATGACATAACGCCGGTCTTCCTCTGCGCGGATGATGTCGCCTACCTTTGCGAAGTGTTCGGCATCCGCCAGGGAACTGCCGCCGAATTTTACAACCTTTAACATGTGTTCCTCCTGTAAAGCCGTCGGAGTTCGGAAAGAAATGATCAATACTGCTTCCGTCCGGAATCCCATAGTCCGATACCGGTTCACGCCATCTTCTGCAGACTAATACCGGTTCGCGCCGTCTTCCATATGTCCGGATTCCCGCATCTCGCGCAGCGCTTTTTTGTGCACGGCATCCGGATAAAACGGACCCTTCAGTTCGCCGCGGTTTTTCAGATAGACTTCCCGGATATACCGGAGTGTCTCATCTTCTCCTTTTTCCGCGAGCATCCTCAGCAAAAAAGACAGATGCTCCTTTACCTGGTCATGCACAAACCACAGCTTGTCTTTCCCGAGCTCAAAATATTCCATCGGTGCCCGGTCCGTATACGCGTCACCCAGATAAACACGGGAAGCGCTGATGCGGTCAGCAACCATCTCGGCTATGTAACGCCTGGGGATCGGCACACCTCTGATGATTTTATCACAGTTCAGTCCGTAGTCAATCCAATATTCAAAATGATGGCGGTTGCGTCCTTTGTGATGCAGCCATGCTCTGGACAGACCTGTATCCTCGCGCTCCGCATTATTCGGACTGCGCGTTCCCTGCCAGTACCGGGCTCCCTCCAGGAATTCCGTCGGCGAATACTTCGACAGGTCATGCATCAGCCCCTGCCGGATCAGGCCCATGCGGAAGCAATACCCCGCGACCAGGGCTTTATGACGGGTGATGGTTTTCAGATGATCAAGTGCGTGTGTCTTTTTCATGGGCGTTTTAAACTATTCTCTGTATTATCTGCGGACTGTTTTTACTGTCTGCGGGCTGCTTTGCATCCGGCCGCGGCTGGCTTGATTTTTTCGCAGTTTTCTTTTCAGTGTCTGCGGGATGCTTTACAGCTTCGTCTGCCTTCTTCCGCACCTGCTCCTGTACGGCAATCAGGATCATCACACAGCGTTCCGGCACCAGCAGCTGCTTTTCGTCTCCTTCCTGCAAAGGCAGTTCCTGCAGGCTGTCAAAAAAGCCTTCCTCCTGCGAAGTGTCGGCCGCCGTCATCCATTTCCATCCCTTGGGGATATCCGGGAGGGCGAAGTTCTGCGGCATCCAGTACATATTGTATACAAGGTACAGAGTATCGTCTGCTTCGCCGTCAGGTTTTTTCCCGTATGCACCGCTGAGCAGGACGCCCAGGCCGGATTTTGTCTGACCGGTCTGGCTCATCCAGGCGGTCTGGCTGTGATAGGACACATCCGGAAACCCGGTTCCGCGGTAATCCTCCATTCGAAGCGGCCTGCCCTGATGAAGAACCGGATGAGCGTGCCGGAAAGCTGCAGCGCGCCTGACAAATTCCTGCATGCGGCGAACTTCGGCAGTTTTTTTCCAGGTTACCCAGCCGGTATCGTTGTCCTGGCACCAGGCGTTATTATTGCCGCCCTGTGAGTTCATCGCCTCGTCGCCGGCATACAGCATCGGCGTCCCCTGCGATGTCAGGAGCATCAGCCATGCATTGCGCAGCTGTCTCTCCCGCAGTTTGCGAATTGCCAATTTGCGGCTGGGTCCCTCCTCGCCGCAGTTCCAGCTGTTGTTAGAAGCGCAGCCGTCCCTGTTCTGCTCGCCGTTTTCCTCATTGTGCCGCTCGCCGTATGTCACCATGTCCGCCATGGTGAATCCGTCCTGATCCGCAAAATAGTTCACATAACCGCAGGAAGCATCATTCCGCCGCAGCAGCCATGCCGCTTCTTCCGGCGAGATCTCCGGGTCGCCCTTCAGGAACCGGCGCATCGTCTCCTCATATCCCCTGTTATAGATGCCCAGGGTTTTTCCGCCGTTTTTCAGTCTGCGGACATTTATGGCAGCATCGTCAAAGCTGTCATACAGGATCCAGGACTTTTTCAGGAACGGGTCCGAAGCCGCGGCGTGAATCCAGCTTCCGCCGCCCACCAGATGAAAACCATCCACATGGTAGTGCATCACCCAGTGCCGCAGAACGTCTGTCACAAGGCGCGGGTCCTCTGAAGCTTCAAACCAGAACTCCGGCATGCAGCCGATCCCGGCCTCATGCAGGGCATCCACCATATCCGAAAACTCTTTGCAGGAATCTTCGCCGGCACAGTAGCTCTGTTTCGGCGAGAAATACAGCCCGTCCGTGTAGCCCCAGTAGTTTTCCCTGACTGCGCCCGTACTGACCGACAGCACGCGGAGATTCCCGTCCAGACGGTACTCGCCGCAGCAGTCCGGCGTGTCACAAAACTCATACGGCGGCATCAGCATGAGCATATTGATGCCGAGTTCCTTTAGATATGGAATATACTCCTTGATGCCCAGAAACGTTCCGGGATGTCTGACGCCCGTGGGTTTCTTTTTTGTCAGGCCGCGCACATGCGCTTTGTAAATGACCGCATCCTCAAACGGAATCTCGAGCGGCTGCGTGGCTGCGCAGGCAGCCGGAGCCGTCAGAGCATGCAGCTCTCTCTTTCCTGTCTCCTGACTGATTATGCTGCGTACATTGTTTGCATATCTGTCCGGAATGATCCGGCCATTGACCCGGTAAGCATAAGCCCAGTCCCCGTTATGGGGCATCTCAACCGTGATAGCACTGACCTCACCAATCCGGTCCTCCTCCGGAAGGGGGATCACCTGACAGGGCTGTGCCTTCCCAGCATCCGTGTACAGCAGCAGCTCAGCTTCCGCGCCATCCGGAATGGCGATAGAAAAGCTGTAACCGCTCTCTGTCTCTCTGACGCCCCTGATCCAGGCGTCTCCCGGGAGAATTCTGAAATTTGTCTTCCTACTCATGCTGTCAATTCCTCCTGTATGTGATGTGGCGGTTGTTTCTTACTGATGATTTCTTCTGATGGTTTCTTCTGGTGAATTCTTCTGATAAGTCTTTCTGATGATTATTTCTGTCGGCTCTTCATTGCGGCTATGCGCTCTTCGTTGTGCTCAGGTGTTCTCCTGTTGGGTTTTTTGACGCCTCCCGCGGGTTTTTTGCTTGATTTCTCACGCTCGGCGCCCTAGCGCTGTCCAATCAAGATTGCTGCCTTGTCCGCTGTCTCTCCTATGCACGCAGCATCAGCTCTACCGGGCAGTGATCCGATCCGAAGACTTCGCCGTGTATCTTTACATCTTCTACGCGGTCCATCAGCCCTTCGGAGACCAGGAAGTAGTCAATTCGCCATCCGGCGTTTTTCTCTCTGGCCTTGAAGCGGTAGGACCACCAGGAGTACTCTACCTTGTCCGGGTAGAGGCGGCGGAAGGTGTCCGCGAAGCCGGATGCCAGAAGTTCAGAAAACTTGCCGCGTTCTTCGTCACTGAAACCGGCGTTTTTGTGATTTGTTTTCGGATTCTTGAGGTCAATCTCTTCATGGGCGACGTTCATGTCGCCGCAGACGATAACAGGTTTTTTCTCTGCCATGCCGCACAGCCAGGTCCGGAAGTCATTCTCCCACTGCATGCGGTAATCCAACCGCTTCAGACCGTCCTGCGCGTTGGGTGTGTAGACAGTTGTCAGGAAAAAGTCTGGGTATTCCAATGTGACCAGACGACCCTCGTGGTCATGTTCATCTATACCCATCCCCAGCCGTACGTCCAGCGGCTCATGACGGGTCATGATTGCTGTACCGGAATAGCCCTTTTTCTCCGCATAATTCCAGAACTGAAGGTAGCCTGGGGTGTCCAACTCCAGCTGTCCTTCCTGCATCTTGCTTTCCTGTATGCAGAAGAAATCGGCATCTGCCGCGTTGAAATACTCCTGAAAGCCTTTATTTACGCAGGCCCGCAGGCCATTCACATTCCATGTGATAAATCTCATGTTTGCCTCCCGGCTAAATTCTGTGCCTATTTCCCTGGTTTCTGTCTGCTTCGCAGCTTTCCGTCTGCGCCGATGCTCTCTATCTGAGCTGCTGCTCTCTACATGCGT
>CAMODP010000034.1 GCA_946611445.1 uncultured Eubacterium sp. | reverse complement strand
AGACGGCAGATCCCGGAAGCTCAGACGCCCCAGACCGAAGCGGAAATAGCTGTGTGCGCCGAAGAAATGCAGGAGCAGGTAGAGCAGCTGTATGATATAGGCGATGGATGTGACCAGGCCCATCCCGAAGGCGCCTCCGTGAAAGACCGTGACAACCAGGATATCACCGACGATGTCAAAGGCACTCAGAATAACGGAGGATATGGTAAAACGCCGTTTGCCGTTGTCCATGACGAGGATGGGGCCGATGATCTGGATCAGCATGATGGCCGGAACACCGACCAGATATCCGTGCAGATAGTTGTACATATACGGATTCAGCTCCGGATATTTTGTCAGCGATACACCGCACACACGGAGCATGTTTTCCGGAAACAGCATGCAGGCACCGATCAGTATGAGAGAGAAGAGCAGGGTGAGGGCAGCCGAAAGAAGCAGTGTATCGTTGGCTTCTTTTTTTCTGCCGGATCCCACCAGTTTTGAGCAGGTTACAGAACAGCCGGTGGAGAAAAAGCTGGCAATCATCATGATGATGCTGGAAAACGGTTTCACAAGAGAGATTCCGGAAAAAACATCCGCCCCCAGGAAGCGGCTTGTGACGATGCCGTCGATCAGTACGGCGATGACGCCCGTAAATTCTGTAAAGACCAGGGCGATGGAGGTCGCAAAGAACATATGGGATATATTGTCAGAAAAAATGCGGTCAGAGATTTTTTCAGCATTATCAGCAGGCTCCTGTCACTTTGCAATTTTACATATTATGCTTACACTATACTACATTGGGGGCAGGCGCAAAGTCAAGAACACACATCCGGCGGAAATTTGTCTTGTCATCCATCTGCATTTTGCGTATTCTTAAAGAGTATCTGTAAACATATTTTGTACTGTATTATATGGGATAATCATCATGCCGGACGAACAGATTTTCAGACTTGCCCCGCCCAGAAAAGGCGGCCTTTTATCTCTTGTTTTCAGCCGTTTTCTGCTCATATTTGCCCTGCTGCTGCTGCAGGCCGGGTTCTATGTGCTGATCTATTTCCGACTGAGCGATTACTATGTGCATTTTTCGGTCGCCGTCGTGATTTTTACCGTCGTCATGATGGGGTATCTGTTTTTATCTCAGATTGATGCTTCCGCCAAGCTGACCTGGCTTCTGATCATAGCTGTGCTTCCTTTTTTCGGCGCCTTTCTGCTTCTCTACACCCAGACAAATGCCGGCCACCGTCTCCTGAAAAGGATGGCGGATGAGACAATCCGTCAGACCAGGCAGGCGATCCCGCAGCCGGAGGGCATCATGGAGGAACTCCGTCAGGATGGCGGCGATGTAGATGATCTGGTAAAGTACCTGAACCGGACAGGATGCTTCCCTGCCTTCAGAAACACAGAGACGCAGTTTTTCCCTCTCGGAGAAGAGAAGTTCACGGCAATGCTGACGGAACTGAAAAAGGCTGAAAAATACATCTTCATGGAGTATTTCATTATCACCGAAGGATATATGTGGGGGACTATCCTGGAGATCCTGATTGAAAAAGCAGCCGCGGGAGTCGATGTACGTGTCATGTATGACGGCATGTGCGAAATGTCCACACTTCCGGCAGACTACTGGAAGCTCCTTGAAAAAAAGGGGATTCACGCCAAACCCTTTGCCCCGATTCTTCCGGTGCTGTCCTCTCATTACAATTACCGCGATCACCGCAAGATCCTGGTGATCGACGGAAAGGTTGCCTTCAACGGCGGTGTCAACCTGGCAGATGAGTATATCAACCGGATCGAACGTTTCGGTCACTGGAAGGACACTGCCGTGATGCTGAAGGGGGATGCGGCAAGGAGCTTTGCCCTGATGTTTCTGCAGATGTGGAACATCAATGAAAAGACCCACGTATATGAACCGTATATTCAGGACACCGGATATGTCCCGGAGCACGCGTCCGGCTATGTAATCCCTTATGGAGACTGCCCGCTTGACGGTGACAAGGTCGGAGAGACGGTTTATATGGACCTGCTGTACCGCGCAGGGAAATACGTACATATCATGACGCCCTACCTGATTCTCGACGGAGAACTGGCGGCAGCGCTGAAATACGCGGCGCAGCGGGGCGTTGACGTGAAGCTGATCCTGCCCGGCATCCCCGATAAAAAGGCCGCGTATGCTCTGGCAAAGACGCATTACCGGTCTCTTACGGAGGCAGGTGTCGAAATTTACGAATACACACCCGGCTTCGTGCATGCCAAGGTCGCCGTCAGCGACGACGAGCGCGCTGTCGTGGGCACGATCAACCTGGATTACCGGAGTCTCTACCATCATTTTGAATGCGCGACCTATCTGTACAAGACAGACTGCATTGCGGATATTGAAAAGGATTTCCAGGAGACCCTCGCAAAATGCCGGCGCGTCACCGCCGAAACGATCCGGCATGAGAAACTGTTCTATAAACTTCTGGGCTTCATCATGACATTTATCGCGCCCCTCATGTAAATCCCATCCGGCCTGAACGAAGAAGCGCCGGATTTACGGACCGTGTGAAGGTTTTTGCGCAGAAGCCCGGTGAATACGGCAGAGAATACGTAAGTGGAAAGGAATGATACCTATGGAGCTGTACAAGGGACGGCCGGAAAGCACTGAGGGCAGACTGCCCAGAGAAATCAGAACGTATGATTATCTGGACAGTCTGGGGATTGCGTATTACAGGACAGATCATGAGCGGGCCGACAATATGGAGGCCTGCAATGAAATTGACGCAGTGCTGGGTGTGCTGATCTGCAAAAACCTGTTTCTCTGCAACAGGCAGAAGACCCGGTTTTATCTTCTGATGATGCCCGGCGACAAGAAATTCAAGACAAAAGAGCTCTCTTCACAGATCGGCGCTGCGAGGCTGTCCTTTGCGGATCCGGAGAGCATGCTCAAATATCTGGATATCGAGCCCGGGGCTGTAAGCATCATGGGTCTGATGAACGACAGGGAGCATGAAGTGCAGCTGCTGATCGATGAAGACGTCCTGAAGGGCGAAGATCTGGGCTGCCATCCCTGTGTGTGCACGTCCAGTCTGAAGCTGAAAACGGCGGACGTGATCCAGAAATATCTGAAGGCAACAGGACATGACTATATTGTCGTGCATCTGACCGGCGAGGAATGAAGGCCCGGGGGGAGGGCGGAGAGCGGCTGCCGGCGGGTGTGGTTTCCCTTGCTTCACAGGCGGGAAAACTGTATACTCAAAAAAGCGAAATTGCCTTGTGAGCATGCCTCCGGCAGAGCGGTATATGCATGAAAACAGATTATGCAGATGATGAGAGCTGAAGATGGATTACAGACAAAAAGTGACAATGGATTCTTCCGGTTTTGTCCTTCTGGCGGATTTTGTTCCGGGAATCGTCCAGGAGATCCGCTATTATTCTACTTACAACTTCATAGGCGACCGGATTGACTGTTATGAGGAACCCTGTGCCATTCTGACGACGGAAGCTGCCAGGGCGCTCAAAAGCGTCAGCAATGAGATGAACGTGCAGGGATACCGCCTGAAAATATTTGATGCCTATCGCCCTGCCGGAGCGGTCAGGCATTTTGTGATGTGGGGGATCGAGGATCTGGACCTGCGGATGAAGCCGTATTTTTTTCCGGATCTGGAAAAGCAGGAGCTGTTCAGCCGGGGGTATATCGCCAGCCAGTCCAGCCACAGCAGGGGCAGCACCGTGGATCTCACGCTTCTGGACATGAACACCGGAAAAGAGCTCGACATGGGGAGTCCGTTTGACCTGTTCAGCGAGCTGTCGCATCCGGATTCACAGGATGTCACAGAGGAACAGCATGAGAACCGCATGCGCCTGCGCAATGTGATGCTCCGCAACGGCTTTCTGCCGATCGATTGTGAGTGGTGGCATTTTACTCTGGCGGATGAGCCGTATCCGGATATCTATTTTGAGTTTCCGGTTTCATCCAGGTATCTGAAGCGGGCGTGAGACGGAAGCAAACAGGGTGCATAAAAACGTAACGATTCAGAACCGGGCCGATTCTGCTTTGCGCAGATTCCGCATGGTTCTGAGCAGCTGCTGAAATAATGGCAAAGGAGAATCAGTTTTCATGGGAGTACAGAAGGGGAGAACAGGATTGTGCGTGCTGGGGATTGTTCTGCTGCTGACAGGCTGCGGCGGAAATGCCGCTTCCGGCGGCAGCGAGGCAGACAGTCTGTCTTCGGCAGCTTCTGCCGAATCGCTGTCAGGCAGCAGCGCCGATATTGAAAAATCCGATGAGAGCGCAGCAGGCAGCGCGGAAAAAGAGAAGGTGACGCCTGCTCCGACACAGAAGACGGAAAATCAGACGGAGAAGAAGCCGTCTGCCGTGAGCGCACCGGGACCTGAAAAAACACCTGAGCCAACGAAAACGCCCAGACCTACGGATACACCCGCGCCTACGAAAACGCCTGCGCCTACGGAAACGCCGGAACCGACAGAACCCACTGTCACAGAGCCCCGGCGCGTGCGGATCACCTATCCCACAGGCACCATCATGATCGGGGATGCCGGACCGCTGGAAGCCACGCTGTATCCGTCCGAAGTCACGGATACGATTATCAACTGGACATCCAGTGATCCGAATGTGATTTCCCTGTATGATGACGGCACGATGGCTGCCGTCGGCCCCGGGACAGCCACACTGACCGCAGAGACCGACAACGGGCTGACAGACAGCGTGGTTGTCACGGTCGACGCTTCCTGGAGGCAGATGAATGCGGATGTCGCCTGGGAGCGGGATGACGAGAATGATATCGGCGACCAGTGGGCATATACGTTCCTGGTCAACGGGGCGCCGGTCACAGGCCCCTACACCGTTTCGGCCGGCGACACAATCTCGGTATATGCCCAGATCACGGAGAATGACGACAGCCCCGATATCGGCGAGGCATCCTATGACTATGTCGTCACCGAAGACGACCTGATCAGCGGGTTCTGGATCGAACTGGAAATGTACGTGACGGAGGATACCGGCGAGAACGCCGGCGAGAGCGCGCACTATAAGGTGAGGTATACATTTTCCGTGTGACGCGGATTGGGGACAGGAATCGGAGATAAGGATCGGAGACAGGGGTCTGACCCCTGTCTCCTGAGAAGGAGAAGCTGGCGAAAACTATGAGACGAATGAAATGCTATCCTGCCTTCACCCTGGCCTTCGCGCTGATGCTGGCGCTTTCCGGCTGCAGCGGCGCCGTCCTTGACGACGGGCCGGGGCAGGGCAAATGGAGGAATTCTAATATTACGGGCAGCGTGCAGGCGGAGGAGACGATCCGCCTGCAGGATGATTTTGCGGCGGCTGCTGACCAGGAGCTCATCGCGGGTGCGGAATCCGGGACGGGCTCTTTTATGACCGTCATGAAAACGGTGCTGGACAAGAAGCAGAAGCTGCTGGAGGGAGACCTGTCCGGGGACAAGGCCGGGGAGCTGAAAAAATTCGCCGATCTGGCAGGAGACTGGGACAGTCGGAATGCTGACGGCGCTGAGCCGCTGCGCCCATATCTGGAGGCGATCGAGGAGATTTCCTCTATGGAGGACCTGACAGCCTATGTCTGCGACACCGGGAAGAACCCTTTCTGCCTGGGCATCCTGATGCCGGGAGCAACAATGCAGTCGCAGACGGATCCGACGGTTGCCAATATGATGGTCAGCGCGCCGCAGCTGACGCTGGGAGATCCCGCAGAATATTTTGCGCTGGATGAGACGGGTCTGGAGCGCCGCGCGTATATAAACGGGATCACCGGGCACGTACTGACCGAACTCGGATACCAGGAGGGGGAGATCGACCGTCTTCTGAAGGCGTGCTACCGGTTTGAGAAAAAACTGGCCGGCGCGGATGTCATCCTGGCACAGGACGAGGCGGAAAAGATGCTTCTGACCTTTACGGACTGTGTGAGCGCGGCAGACGGCTACCCGATGGAGAATATTCTGAGGGCGTGGGGCTGTCCGGAGGACGGCAGGTATTTCATGAATACGAAGGCTGCCGCAAAGGCAGCGTCGCTTTACACAGAGCAGAACCTTGACGGGATCAGAAGCATGCTTATTGTCCACACGGCAGTGAAGGCCGCCCACTTCCTGGACCGGGAGACCTTTGCGCTGGAGAAGAGCCTGAGTGAGAGCAGGCTGAATGCGGAGCCGGAGGAACTGCCGTATACAGACGAGGAAAAAGAACAGATGATCCTGTTCGACGACTATATTGCCAAAAGCGCGGCGGGACCGATCCTGGATGAACTGTACGTAGACCGGTATGTCGATGATGATGTCATCAGCGATCTTGAAAAGCTGACACAGGACGTCATCTCCCAGTATCATGTGCTGTTTTCCGAAGAACCCTGGCTGACGGAGGAGGGGAAAACCCTCTGCCTGGAGAAGCTGGATGCCATAGAGGCACATGTCATGATTCCGGACTTTGACCTGATGGATTATGAGGGCTTTCGGATTGTGCCCCGGAGTGAAGGCGGCACGTTCCTGGACGCGGTAATGGAATCACAGCGGTGCCTGATGCGGCACAATGCGGCCCGCTGTGCCCGGCCGTATGACAGGAGCAAATGGGATCCGACAGAAGTCAGCACGACGATGACCAATGCCTTCTATATGCCGACGACCAATGGCATCTATATTCTGGCCGGTGCCGCGGAGGCTCCCATCTACAGCCTCAACATGTCCTATGAGCAGAAGCTGGGCGGCATTTGCGCGATTATCGGCCATGAGATCACGCATGGGTTTGACAGCTCCGGCGCCCGGTATGATAAGGACGGATTGCAGAACACATGGCTCCCGGTGCAGGACTCCATGACCTTTGCGGACCGCTGTGACAGAGTGACGCAGTATTACAGCACGATCAGGCCTTTTGCGGGCGGGTCCGTATACAACGGAAGTATGGTAACCGGAGAGGCCACCGCAGATATGGGAGGCATCCGGATCACACTGGATCTGGCCAGGTCACACAGCGGCTTTGACTATGACGCCTATTTCAGACAGTTCGCGGCCATCTGGGCGGAGTCTGTCCCGGAAGATATTCTGATCAACAATTTCCAGACGGATGTGCATCCGCTGAATTATCTGCGCGTAAACGTCGGTCTGCAGCAGTTTGAAGAGTTTTATGAGACATACGGCATAGCGGAAGGGGACGGCATGTATCTGTCTGCGGACCGCAGAATTGCTGTCTGGTGATTGGATTGCGGATAAGGGCAAAGGAGGCAGCTGATGGACGCAGCGGATTCTGTAATAAAACTGGAAAATATTGTAAAAAGCTACGGAAACATGGAGGTGCTCAAGGGCGCGTCGCTCTCGGTTAACAAAGGAGATATCTACGGCCTGATCGGGAAAAACGGATCCGGAAAGACGACCATGTTCAAGATCATACTCGGCCTGTCCGAGTTTAAAGGGGGAACATTGTCCATAGACGGCTCAAAGACCCCTGCCGAACTCCTCAGAAACAGGCAGAAGATCGGCTTCTTCGTCGGCACGAATTTCTATCCCTACCTGTCAGCGCGGGAGAACCTGCGCTATTACGCCATGGTGAAGAACATCCCCGGGAGAGAAATCAAAAAAGAAATCTCCAGAGTTCTTGAAATCGTGGGGCTGGATGACGTGAAAAAGCCTGTGAGGAGCTATTCTCTGGGTATGAAGCAGAGACTCGGCATTGCGAACGCCATTCTGGGAAATCCGGAGATCCTGATCCTGGATGAGCCGACCAACGGTCTGGACCCGCAGGGCATAGCCGATATCCGCCATATGATACGGCGCTTCAATGAGGAATTCGGGATGACGGTGATCGTGTCGTCGCATATTCTGGGCGAGCTGGAGCACACCGCAGACCGCTTCGGCATCATCAATGACGGTATTGTCGTAAAGGAAATATCCCAGGAGGACCTGAAGGAGAAGGAAAAGGCTGTCGAGATTGCCGTGGATGACCTGGAAAAAGCGAAGCGGCTGCTCGCTGAGGGCGGCGTAAAGGTGCTTCGTGAGGTGGAAGAGAAGTCAACGCTGGAGGACTTCTATTTCCGGCTGATCGGGGGTGGCGGACAATGAGGAGACTGATGCGGGCGGATCTGAGAAGGATTCTGCACAAGAAGGGCTTCTGGCTCTGGAATATTTTCTTCCTTCTGTATCAGCTGGTGAATTCTATAGACTATATGGATTCCGCGCCGGATACGATCATGACCTCCTGTCAGAACAGGCTCGGCGGCATCTGGTTCCTGATTATTACGATCTACATTTACCTGTCTGTGTTTGCAGATGACGCCCAGAGCAACTCGGAGGTCATCGTGACGGGAAGGGGACTGAAGAAGAGCCGTTTTCTGACCGCAAAGCTTCTGGACTGCATGGTGCTTGCCATTCTGTTTTACGCTTTCATCAGCGCGTTTCGCCAGTTCTTCTTCAAGACGGTAGAGCCGCCGCTGCTGACGGACAGGCAGCTGCGGCTGCTCATGGCATACAGTCTGTTTATGGTGATCCGGGCCGCCTGGTGTCTGTCGTTCGCCCTTTTGGTGCACTACCTGACCGGAAATACGGCCATGGGCGTTCTCTCTGTCGTGGTTACGGCCTTTCTGGCAAGACTGGTGCTGATGGTGGCGCAGACGCTCTACCGGGTCGGGATCTATGATTATGTTCCGGGAGGACTGATTGACGCCGCGTTCCGGAACCTGGCAGCAGGGAAGATTCCCTGGCAGATTGCCGTGGTAATCGTTTTCTATATCGGGGGCGCCCTGTGGGCGGCGGCAGCCATCTTTCAGAAAAAGGAGATGGAGTTATGATACATCTGATCAGAGCAGACCTGAGACGTATTCTGCGAAAGAAGAGTTTTTATATTGCCCTGGCAGTGGCCGCAGTCCTGTCCGTACTCCTCGTGATCTGGGACAGAACGCATCTCTGGAACGGCTTCGCGTTTGCCGTTCATGAGAAGAACTATCTGCTGAACGGAAGCACCGTGATTCTGGGCATTGCCGTCTTTTCTGTGGTGTATACAGATGAATTCAGGGCTAAATCCATGCAGGCTGCCATCGGGAGAGGCGTAACCCGCGGCAGGATCATAGCCGCGAAAATTGCGGACGTCATCGCGCTGACGGCGATCATATACGGCTGCTTTTCGGTATTCCTGCTTCTGCTTTCCCTCGCTGCGGGCGCGCATATGACGGCAGCCGATCTGAAAATACTGCTCCTGGCAGTGCTGATGGGAGCGTACACGGTGATCTGCTGCGCGCCGCTTGCGGCCGTGATCCTGTATATTACTGACAATTCGGCGCTCGCGGTGTTTATCATGCTGCTGCTGACAACAGTAATCCCCACTCTGTCATCATTCCTGGACACAAGGGTCCTGTTTCACAACGCGCATATCACGCATTACATGATCCAGGGCTTCGCGAACCGCGCCTTTTCCGACATGATGCTGGGAGGAAACGGCGCCGCGACGCTGCTGCTGGGAGCTGTCATATATCTGGGACTGGCGCTGCTGCTGTCTGTACTCGCATTCCGCAGGAAGGAACTTGATTTCTGAACTGAAATAGGATTTAAAAGGAGAGATATTCGATATGAAAAAAACTATCGGCGACATCCGGAAGATGATCGCGGACAATGCCATTGAGATGATTGATTTCAAAATGGTTGACATTGACGGCGCATTCCGGCACGTGACGATTCCGGCCGGCTCATTCAGTGAGGAAATCCTCAGCGAGGGGATCGGCTTTGACGCGTCCAATTACGGGTACGCGATCCTGGAAAAGAGCGACATGGTGTTTATTCCGGATCTGGACACAGCCATGGTGGACCCCTTCTGCGGCTGTCCGACGCTGTCCATGACCGGAGACGCCATGATCATTGATCACCCGGCAAACAGGCCGCTGGCCCAGTATCCCAGAAATATCGTGAAAGCGGCAGAGCAGTATATGAGGGATCTGGGAATCGCGGATACCATGCTGATCCTGCCGGAATTTGAGTTCTATCTCTTTGATAAAGCCGGCTGGACGATAAAACCAAACCAGATCGGCGCCTATGTGGACGCGGAGCAGGCGCCGTGGAATACGGAAGCGCAGGGGAAGGGAATCGTTGTCCCGCACCAGGACGCGTACCATGTCGCGAAGCCCTTTGACCGTTCGTATGAGTGCAGAAGCGAGATGGTCAAAAGGATCGAGGCGGCCGGGATCCCTGTCAAGTACCATCACCCTGAAGTCGGCGCCTCCGGCCAGTTTGAGATCGAGCCGAAGCTCGGGGAGATGTCCTTCATGGCGGATGCCACCATGATTATCAAATATATCATTCAGAATACCGCGCTGCAGTACGGCTTTTCCGCCACTTTTATGCCGAAGCCGATCTACGGAGAAGCGGGCAGCGGCATGCACGTACACATGCTCCTGCTCAAAGACGGCGAGCCCGTCTTCTCAGATGACGCGGGCTATTCACACCTGTCAGAGACCGCGCACTTCTTCATGGGCGGCCTGCTGAAGCACATAGATTCTCTTTGCGGAATCACCAATCCGAGCACGAATTCCTTCAAGAGACTGGTGCCTGGCTTTGAAGCGCCTGTGACGGTCGGTTATGCCACCTCCAACCGGAGCGCGGTCATCCGCATTCCCGCCTATGCCAGGACGCCGGCCATGCGCAGATTTGAGCTCCGGAATCCCGATGCGACCTGCAACCCGTATTTTGCCTACGCAGCCATCCTGATGGCGGGACTGGACGGCATACAGAACCGGATCGATCCCCACAGGGAAGGCTGGGGTCCTTATGACTTCAATCTGTTCAACCTGTCTGATGAGGAGAAGAAAAAACTGAAAGGCCTGCCGGTCAGGCTGGAGGATGCCCTGGACGCGCTGGAAGCGGATCATGATTATCTGACTGCCGGCGGCGTATTCCCGGAGGAGGTCCTGCGCTCGCATATCGCAGACAAGAGACGGGAGTGCGGCAAAATGGCTTCGATTCCGCACCCGGCAGAATTTGATCTGTATTATAACGCATGAGCCATTGTGACAGAGAGGGACCCCGGCAGCCCGGCGTCGCTGCCCTGGTTATCGCCGCAGGGCTTTCCAGCCGGATGAAGGAGTTCAAGCCCCTGCTGCGGCTGGGCGGCATTCCCATGGCAGAGCGGGTTGTCCGCGCCTTCCGGGATGCCGGAATCGATGAGATCGTTATGGTGACGGGATACCGCGCGACGGAGCTGGAGAGGGCGCTGTCTGGGGTCCGCGGCAGCCGCAGGCCGGATCCGGCCGTGACCCTGACAGATGATCCGGGACAGGAGAGCGGCCTTCCGGAGATCACGTTTCTTCGGAACCCGGATTACGCGTGTTCGGATATGTTCACCTCCGCAAAGATCGGCCTTTCCTATCTGGAAGGCCGCTGTGACCGCCTTTTCTTCTGCCCCGCGGATATCCCCCTGTTTTCAGGGGAAACGGCGCGCCTGCTCCTGAAAGAGAGAGCGGACATCGTCATTCCCTCGCATACCAGAAAGGCGGGCCACCCCATCCTGCTGCGTGCCGACCTGATCCCGGCAATTCTGGCTTATACCGGCAAAGGCGGAATGAAGGGGGCGCTTCGTTCTCTCCCGGCAGAGAGAGTTTATGTGGAGACGGATGACGCGGGCACATTTCTGGACGCTGACACACCGGAGGACTTTGCGAAACTGGAACAGCTGCTGCGCAGCTGGACAGGTTCTTTCTGAAGCTCAGCATGGGCTTATCCCTCTGCCGAAGAGGAGATGATGATGCTGACGAATCTGGGAGATCAAATTCCCTACGGTGAAGTGCGGGCCGTCACATCGCCGGAGGAACTGAAGCTCCTGCGGGCACTTATCGGGGCACTGGCATCTCTTGTGTACAGGCTGCTGCTGCTTCTGCCCCTCCCGCAGGAAGAAATCCGGAAGCCGGAAGCCGTGCCCGGCGCGGCAGCAGAGTACCGGAGAGCATTTCGGAAATCCCACCGTGATCACCGGAAGAAGGCAGGCGGAAAACCCTGCCCTTGACATTCTTTTCTCTGAGAAGTATAGTTAAAAAGAATATCTGCGTAATTGGAAGTTTCTGTTTTTTCTGAGCAATCTTCATCAGATTTTCATAGAAATAATATCCAGAGGTATCGTTCTTTTAGCTTCACATGATCCAGAAATTCGCATGCAAAATGTGATTTTCTGGATTTTTTTGGAATATACCGTTTCCGGACAGATACAGAGATGGAGGGAAAAATGTCACTGAAAGAGATATCACTTACTGTAAACGGAAGGCGGCATCTGCTGCACGTAGGATATGACCTGTCTGCCACAGACAGTCTGGCGACTGTCCTGCGGGAGCGGCTGGGCTATACCGATGTGCGCGTCTCCTGCGAGCAGGGCGCCTGCGGCGCCTGCACCGTTCTGATGAACGGGAAATCCGTGCTCTCCTGCATGCTGCCGGCCGTAGAGGCGGACGGGGCAGAGATCCTCACGGTGGAGGGCCTTCCGCAGGACGATCCGGTGATCGCCGCTTTTGTGGAGATGACGGAGCCCGGATACGGCACATCCATGCAGTGCGGTTTCTGCACGCCGGGCTTTGTAATGGAAGCCCATGCCCTGCTGGAGAAGAACCCGGATCCGACAAAAGAAGAGATTGTAGAAGCGATGTCCGGCCATATCTGCCGCTGCGGCTGCTATCAGGGAATAGAGCGCAGTGTGGAGCTGGCCGCCGAAAAAATGCATGCGAGGTGTGAACATTGTACGAACCACGAGTAAAGCGAAAATTTGTCGGCAGCTATGAACCGAAGATCGACGCGGAGCTGAAGGCCAGGGGACGCGTGGAATACTTTGACGATGTGACCCTGAAGGGCCGCATTCCCCGCATGATATACTGCAAGATCTTCCGGAGCCCCTACTGCAACGCGCGGATGAAGAGCCTGGACACTTCGGAAGTCGAGGCCAGCCCGGGCGTGTACTATGTGCTGCGCTATGACGACGAGGAGGTGCGCCGGATCCCGATCACGACGCATTCCTGGACAGACACGGCCATTCAGCCCCGGCACCGTGACAATTACTGGCGCTACTGGGATCACTGGACCCTGTCTGATACTGCCCTGTGGGTAGGAGAGAAGATGGGTTTCGCCGTGGCGGCGGAGACGGAAGAGCAGGCGGAAGCGGCCATGAAAAAGGCTAAAATCGAGTGGGAGATTCTCGGCAAGCCGGTGCTGTTTGCCCGTGATGCCCTGAAGGAGGATGCCTACGTGCTGCATCCGGAGATCAATCCTGATTCCAACCGGAAGCCGCGCTACATGGGCTATCAGAAATACGAGATCACGGAAGAGCCGGTATTTGAGAAGGGTGATGTGGAAGCTGCTTTCCGCGACGCCGAGGTCACGACCGTCCTGGAGGCGGCCTGCGGCGGCAATTCCCAGTCCGGCGTCCTGGATTTCCGCGGCTGTGTGATCGACTGGAAGCCGGAGAAGATGACGGTATGGAGCAATGCCTATTTCAATGAGCAGACGCGCCTGTATCTGGGGCTGCACTTCAACCTG
>CAMODP010000033.1 GCA_946611445.1 uncultured Eubacterium sp. | reverse complement strand
TTCTGAGAACAAAGTGCACGACACCGGCAATTCACCGCGCCCCGTAATACCCCAGCATTACCTCCTCCGCGAACCCGTACACGCACAGCTGCGTGAGAACGCCGTACAGTTCCGCAGCTTCCGCCCCGGTCTCATCACGAAGTTCCTGCAGCGTCCGCTCCCTGGTTTCCAGAAGCCGGAGCACCTGCAGGGAGAGTTCCCGTTTTTTCCATCCGGCGGGCAGCGCTCTGCGTCCGCTTCTGCCCTTCCGGGAGCCGGCAGTCTCCTCTGTGAGACCGAGTTCTTCTAATATATATGCCGGAGACAGCGCGATGCCGGCTCCCTGTGCAATCAGGCGGTTGCAGCCCTGGCTGAGGGGATCAGCATTTTTCCCCGGCACCGCCCATACAGATTTGCCCTGTTCAAGAGCATAATCTGCCGTGATCAACGAGCCTGAGCGCAGACGCGCCTCAACTACAAGCACGAGATCCGCCAGGCCGCTGATGATCCTGTTGCGGATCGGAAAATGCCAGGGAGCCGGCGGCACTCCCGGCATATATTCGGATATAATGCCCCCCTTTTCCCGTATCTCTTCATACAGGCTGAGGTTTTCTCTCGGATAGCAGATATCCGCGCCGCAGCCGAGCACGGCGAAAGTCTGTCCTCCGGCCTCCAGTGCGCCTGCGTGGGCACAGCGGTCTATGCCGTAGGCAAGGCCGCTGATGATCTGCACGCCGGCCCCTGCCAGTTCCCTGGCAAACCGTCCGGCTTCCGTCCGCCCATATGCGCTGCAGGCTCTCGCCCCGACGATCGCCACGCTCTTTCTGCCCGGATCCGGCAGGCTGCCGATCACATAAAGTCCGGCAGGCATCCTCTCGAACGGGAGCAGCTGCGGCGGGTATTCTGCCTCTCCTTTTTTGATATAGCGCATGGACTTCGATTCCGTTTCCTCTGGACGGCACCACGCGTCTCTGCCGTCCTGCTTCGCTCCCCTTCTGCTCATTTTCCCGGCCTCCCGTCACTGTTCCGGCTGCAGATCGCCTCACTGATATGCGGCTCACCGATCTGCTCTGCGCCGTCAAGATCTGCTATGGTTCGCGCAACGCGGATTACATGATGGAAGCCTCTGGCGGACAGTCCCAGGGATTCGAACGCCTGCTTCAGCATCCGTCTCGCTTCCGGTGTGCGCGGACAGTACCGGTCTATAGAATCCGGAGGAATTTCACTGTTAAACCGGAAACGCTCCGCCGCGTACCTTTCTTTCTGGATCTGGTACGCAGCCAGGACTTTTTCCCGCATCATGGCTGAAGTCACGGGATCACGGCCGGGCGCGTCCAGATCGCTGTAGCTGGCAGCCGGAACCTCACAGTGTATGTCAATGCGGTCCAGTACAGCCTGACTGATCCGGGCATGGTAAGCCCTGATTTCCCGGATGCCGCAGCTGCAGCGGGATCTGTCGGGAAAATAGCCGCAGGGGCATGGATTCATGGCGGCTACGAGCAGGAAAGATGCCGGATAGAGGCAGGTACCGCCGACGCGGGATACCGTAATCTCCCTGTCTTCCAGCGGCTGACGCAGCATCTCCAGTGTCGGAGAGTTCATCTCAGGGAGCTCGTCCAGAAAGAGAACGCCCCTGTGTGCGAGCGTGACCTCGCCGGGACGCGGATACATGCCGCCGCCGCAGAGGGCGGGCGCGGTAATCCCGTGATGCGGCGCGCGGAACGGCCGTTCCCGGATCAGGGCCTGACCGGGCGGCAGCAGGCCGACAATGCTGTATATGCGGGAAACCTCCAGCATTTCTTCTGTGCTCATCTCCGGCAAAATTGCAGGGATCCGCCTGGCCGTCATGGATTTCCCGGATCCCGGAGGGCCCTGAAGCAGGAGGTTGTGAAAGCCGGCCGCTGCAATCAATGCCGCGCGTTTAACCATCTCCTGGCCCCGGATATCTCCGAAATCCAGATCCGCCGCTGCCGCTGCCGGTTCCGGGCAGAATTCTTCCTCAGGCAGCTCTCCGTCCACCAGCAGGCGGATCAGTTCCTTCAGCGTGCGGACTCCGATCACCCTGATTCCCTCAACGACTCTGCCTTCCGCCAGATTTTCCGCCGGAACCACAGCCAGGGAACAGCCCCTGTCACGTGCCGTGAGTACACTGGGAAGAACGCCGGTGATACGACCCACCCTGCCGTCGAGGTGGAGTTCTCCCAGAAGCATCATTCCGGAAAAAGCGTCCGCCGGCAGTCTCCCCAGAGAGCAGAGAACGGCCGCGGCGATCGGAAGGTCGAAACGGGTGCCCTCTTTCCGCAGGTCTCCCGGGGACAGATTGATCGTGATCCTTTTCGGAGGCATCGTGATATTCAGGTTGCGGAGCGCTGTGCGCACCCGGTCCTGTGCCTCCCGCACCTGCGAGGAGACAAATCCGACCATGGAAAACTGCGGCATGCCGTCACTGACATCCGCTTCTACCCACACAGGCAGCGCCTCTACGCCGGAGATCGCCGCCGACAATATGCTGCAGAACATAAGGTCTCCTTTCCTCATGTTCCAGATATACAGATAAGGAAATAAACCGGCTGAACAGCCGGCAGTAGAAATACTGTTCTGTCCGCAGACAGATACCCCGATGACTGCATTATCAGTCCGCCGGGGCATACTGTCAAGCCTTTTGTTCTGTTCAGGCAGTGACGGGATTTCTCATGCGCAGAATATCCTGCGGGCCGGCCTGCCTGCTGAGCAGGACATGCAGTTCCTGCTGCGGGTGGGGTGCGCTCTCCATGGCGTGCCCGTCCGCGTCAAAAATACCAAGCACCTCAGCTTCCGGGTTCGAGCCGTCAGGCTTCATAATCTCTATTCGGTCTCCGGTAAAAAAGCGGTTCTTCTGGGTGAATATAACCGCCCCGCGGTCATCGGTCCCGCGTACGGTTCCGATATATATGTATTCCGTGACGTAGGTATTGCTGTCATAGACCTGGTCGTCCTGTCCCGGTCTGCCGTAGAAGAAACCCGTGGTAAACCTGCGGTATGTACAGTCGGTGATCTGCTCCCTGTACCAGGGAAGACGTGACTCGTACAGCCGCGGATCTGCCATATAGTCATCGATTGCCTGCCGGTAGGTTCTGGCCACCGTCGCGACGTAGAGAGCCGTCTTCATCCTGCCCTCGATCTTGAAGCTGTCTATCCCGCAGTCTATGAGGTCAGGGATATGCTCAATCATGCACAGGTCGCGCGAATTGAATATATAGGTTCCCCTGCTGTTTTCGTATACCGGCAGGTATTCGCCGGGCCGGGTCTCCTCTTCTACGTACACCAGCTTCTCCTGCAGCTTCTCTTCCGGGCAGTCTCTGCATTCCGCCGCTTCCGCCGGTTCCCGCACGGCTTCCGCAGCGACAGGGCGGTAGGACCAGCGGCAGGGATGGGCACAGATGCCCCTGTTGGCATCGCGTCCCGTAAAATAATTGGACAGCAGGCAGCGCCCGGAATAGGAGATGCACATGGCTCCGTGCACAAAGGTTTCCAGCTCCAGTTCCTCCGGCACCGTTTCCCGCAGTTCTTTCAGTTCCCGGATGGACAGTTCTCTGGCTGTCACGATCCGGGCTGCCCCCAGGTTATGCCAGAACCGGCACGTCCCGGCATTTGTGCTGTTGGCCTGTGTGCTGATATGGCGTGGAATATCCGGACAGATCTCGCCTGCCATCAGAAAAATACCGGGGTCAGCGATAATCAGGGCATCAGGCCGCATTTCTCTGAGTTCTTCCAGGTAGGTCCGCACGCCGGGCAGGTCACTGTTATGCGCAATGATATTTACGGTCACATGTACCTTTATACCCCGCTCATGGGCATAACGGATGCCCTCCGCCATCTCCTCCGGTGAGAAGTTTTTTGCCTTGGCCCGCAGACCGTAGGCCTCCCCGCCGATATAGACAGCGTCCGCCCCGAAGGCGACTGCTGTCTTCAGAACCTCCAGACTGGAAGCGGGCACCAGAAGCTCCGGTTTTTTTCGTATCCGCGACATATTCGCCTGTCCTTTCCCGTCTTTGATAATCACATACTATATCAGGTCCGTCCCCCGTCTGACTGCCAGCGCTGCCCCGTCTCCCAGAGGGAGAATGGATGTTTCCAGGAGGGGATTGCTTTTCAGCGCCAGCAGGAACTCCCGCATCCGCCGGTGAATCGTCCGGCTGCGCCGCTCTACGATGAACCGGGATTCCAGTATATCGCCGCCCTGCAGAACGTTGTCCGCCAGCAGGACACTGCCGGGATGCATGAGGCGGAGCAATTCCGGGAGGAAACGGATATACTGCCCCTTCGCCGCGTCCAGAAAAATAAAATCGAAGGGATCTGTCAGCTCCCTCAGACGGTCAGCCGCATCTCCCTCCAGTAGTGTGATCTGATTTTCTAATCCGGCGCGGCGGATATTCTCCCTCGCGGCCAGGATTCTTTTTTCGTAGTTTTCAATCGTCAGAATCTTGCAGGGCGCCGGGTCGTAGACGGCCATCAGAATCGCCGAAAAACCGACAGCTGTCCCGATCTCCAGAATGCTCCCCGGTCTCTGCATGACCATCAGCGTTTTCAGGAAACTCTGCATTTCCCGCCGGATCACAGGGACGTGATTTCTGCGTGCCTCTGCGCAGATATCTTCCAGAAAAGGCGTATGTCCCCGGTCCATCGCGTTGATAAAAGCTGTCATTCTGGCATCTGTGAGCATAGATTCATCTCCTCCCCCGGCCGCGTCAGTTGCCGCCGGGACTGTCATCCACTGCCTGTGCCAGGATCGGAATCATCTCGTCTGCTGTCATGGAAGTGCGGAGTGTATAGGTACCGGGCAGAAGCTGATTGTGGTAGCCGGATATGAATTCCTGCACCCAGAATGCCAGAGGGGTCTCGTCGAGCAGTCCCTCTGCCCGCAGCATGCGTCCGATATCATATGCGGTCATGCTGTCTGTCACGGTTACCGTCACCTTGCGTCCCTCTCCGGAATCCACGGGAACCTGATGAAAGACCTCCCGGCCGAGCGCGTACGCGCGCTGCCCGAAATAAATCATAAATACGATCAGACAAATGTAGACAAGTATCCGGAGAATCCCTTTCACGCCTGATAGCGCGACCCGGTATCCCAGACTGTCGCCCTGCCGTTCGCCGACTGCCATATTGTCTCCTTCCCTTCCAAATAATGCTTATGCCGTTCTCAGCGGCTTCTCAGTCATTTTTTTGCGGCAGTTCCACTGCCACGCCCGTGCTGAGCTGCTCAACTGTCATGCGCAGCAATCTGCAGACCGAACTCTCGGCATCCAGGTATTCCGCTGCCAGGGGATGTCTGTGAAGCGACCCGAACTCCTGCAGAAGCGCTTCCGATCCTTCAAAAATACCCTCCAGTGATCCCTGCAGCTCATATGCGCGCATACGGTACTCATCGATCCGCTTCTTGAGTTCGGGATCCTTGTGAACGGCACGTTCTGCCTCAACATACCGGCGGTAGTCCTCGGACTGCCGTATGGCCATAATGAGAGCATCCGTACATCTAGCTACCTGTTCCATACTCAGGCCTCCATTATAATCGGAAGAATCATGGGCCGGCGCTGCGTCCGTTTCCAGACAAAGCTTCCCAGCGCGTCCCGGATGGTCGTCTTCATCTTTGACCAGTCTGTGACATGCCTGTTCAGGCAGTCTGTCAATGCCTCTTCAGCAACGAGACGGGCTTCATCCATCAGATCCTCGGATTCACGGACATACACAAACCCGCGGGAAACAATATCAGGTCCCGACAGAAGCGTGTTTCCGTGCCGTTCCAGGGTCATAACCACAACGATGATCCCGTCCTCGGACAGATGCTGGCGGTCACGCAGGACGATATTCCCCACGTCTCCGACTCCCAGACCGTCTACCATGACGCCCCCGGTCTCCACCCTGCCGCTGACTGCGGCGGATTCGCTGTCCAGTTCCAGGACATCGCCGGATTTCATGATGAAAACGTTTTCCTGCGGAATGCCAAGTTCACCCGCAATTGCCGCCTGCGCTTTCAGATGGCGGTACTCGCCGTGAACAGGAATTGCGTATTTCGGTTTTACCAGAGAATAGATCAGCTTGATCTCTTCCTGACATGCATGCCCTGAGACATGGACATCCTGAAAGATGACATCGGCTCCCTTTTCACAGAGCTCATTGATTACATTGGATACCGCCTTCTCATTTCCGGGAATCGGATGGGAGCTGAATACGATCAGGTCACCCGGACGGATGGTCACTTTCTTATGAATGTCCGCTGCCATTCTTGACAGGGCTGCCATGGATTCGCCCTGGCTGCCGGTAGTGACCAGCACCATCTGCTCGTCAGGATAGGAGCGCATCTGGTTGATATCTATGAGTGTGTTCTCCGGAATATTCAGATAGCCGAGTTCAGAAGCGGTCGCGATGATATTGACCATACTCCGGCCTTCCACGACCACCTTTCTCCCGAATCGGTGCGCACAGTTAATAATCTGCTGCACGCGGTCCACATTGGAAGCAAACGTGGCTATGATCAGCCGTTCATTCCGGTGTTCCGAAAAAATGGTATCAAATGTGCGTCCCACCGTCCTCTCGGACATTGTGAATCCCGGACGCTCCGCATTGGTGCTGTCGCACATCAGGGCCAGCACGCCCCTGCGCCCGATCTCTGCAAACCGCTGCAGGTCTATGGCGTCTCCGAAAACCGGTGTATAATCCACCTTGAAATCGCCCGTGTGCACTACAATGCCCGCCGGTGAATAGATGGCGAGCGCAGCGGCATCCTGGATGCTGTGATTGGTCTTGATAAACTCGACCCTGAAGCATCCGAGGCTGATGGACTGTCCGAATCTGACAATCTTTCTTCTCGTCGTCCGCAGGAGGTCATGCTCTTCCAGTTTGTGTTCGATCAGTCCGATCGTCAGCTTCGTCGCATAGATCGGCACATTGATGTCCCGCAGTATATACGGCAGCGCGCCGATGTGATCTTCGTGTCCGTGGGTGATCACAAACCCCTTTACCTTGCTGATATTGTCCTTCAGATACGATACGTCCGGTATCACCAGGTCAATTCCCAGCATATCATCATCCGGGAAGGCTAGTCCGCAGTCTACGACAAGAATACTGTCCCCGTACTCGAAGGCCGTAATATTCATGCCGATCTGCTCCAGACCGCCAAGCGGAATGATCTTCAGTTTACTGTCTGTATTATTCACATCTGTCTCCTTTAGGTTCTATTTCATACATTTGCGAAACAGATCCCGAAGGACTTTTCTTCTCTCGCTGTGCGGGGCTCAGTCCGTAAAGACCGTATCCTCCATCATCTTTTCAAAGATCCCCGCAATGGCTTCAAATTCCACGTCGTCTTCTACAATCTCGTAACTCGCTTCTTCCTCACCGTCTGCCGAGATGTCCTTCAGGATCCAGGCATTTGCCTCATCTTTGTCAGAGTCGGTCACCAGAAGGTAGGAACTTCCCCCTACTCTGGTCTCCTCCTCTACGAATAATTCCAGTTTTTCTCCGTCATCTGTCTCAAATACGATTTTTTCTCTCATGCAGTCTACTCCCCGGCATCACTTTCAGAATGCCCTGACAGGGCCAGCGAATCCATATATCCCTGCAAAATAAAAACAGCCGCCAGCATATCGATGACTTCCTTCCGATCTGTCCTGGCCACCTTTGCCTCATCCAGCACCCGGTCCGCAGCCACCGTTGTCAGGCGTTCGTCCCACATGATGATACGCCGGCCGGTCCGCCGTTCCAGCATTTCTCTGAACTCCAGCGTCTTGACCGCCCGGTCGCCTATTTCTCCGGACAGACGGACAGGGAGACCCAGCACGATCGTCTCCACGTCATAATCCCTGACCAGCTCTTCAATCCTGGCCAGTGTCTGCCGAAGCTTATTTTCCGATTTTCTGTGAATGGTCTCGACTCCCTGCGCCGTAATGCCCAGAGGATCGCTCACGGCCACGCCGACCGTTTTGGCTCCGTAATCCAGTCCCAGAATCCGTCCCATGTCAGTCAGGCCTTCCAGGACTCGTTGCGGATGTACTCCTTCAGGAGTTCCTCGACAAGCTCGTCCCGTTCCACTTTCATTATCATGCTTCTGGCTCCGTTATGGCTGGTGATATAGGTGGGATCACCTGACATGATATACCCTACGATCTGGTTCACGGGATTATAGCCCTTCTCGGCCATTGCGTGATAAACAACATCCAGCACTTTTTTCACCGGCACTTCTGCTTCCGGCTTTACGCGGAAAAACTGTGTGTTGCTTAAGTCTGTCATGATTCTCACTTCCTTTAAATAACTGCGCAAACTGCATGCCCTACAGGCCGCTGAAAACCGTATTGATGCAATTATGCAGAGTTTGTATGATTGTACCCTACATCAGCCAAAAGCGCAAGTAAATCTTTGGCAACAGTCTCTGAACGCTTTCTGAACAGTTTTTGAACAACTCTTTAAGGCTCACAGACAAGGTATTCCCGGTCCAGAAGCCTCTGCGGACATACGGTCCGGATCTCATTGGCGAGATTTCCGCCTGCCGGATACAGCACCCTCTGGTATTCCCTGCCGTGTCCGCTCCACCAGCGTCTTCCTCCGATCTCTGTTTCCTCTTCAAACAGGACCTCGACCGGAAGGCCGACCCTGCGCTGCAGGAATTCTTCCCTTTTCCTGTCGTTCAGTTCCCGCAGAACGGCGCATCTGGCCCGTTTTTCCCGTTCTGTCAGCTGATCCGGATAAGACGCCGCCCTGGTCCCTTCTCTGCGCGAATACGGAAAAACATGCGTTTCAAAGAACGATATCTTTTCCACAAAGGCGCGGCTGTCCTCAAAATCCTCATCTGTTTCTCCCGGAAAACCGGCAATGACATCCGTGGTGATGGCCGGGTCATCGAAATAGACCCGGAGCAGGCGGCATGCCTCCTCATAGTCAGCTGTTGTATACCGCCTGTTCATGCGCTGCAGGGTGCGGTCACAGCCGCTCTGGAGAGACAGGTGAAAATGCGGGCACACCTTCGGAAGAGCTGCCAGTGCGGCAATAAAGGGTTCTGTGACGGAACCGGGTTCCAGAGATCCGAGACGGATGCGTCTGATCCCTTCAATTTCATGAACGGCGCGGATGAGGGCCTGCAGGTTTTCTTCATCCGGCAGATCCCTACCGTAAGAGCACAGATGGATGCCGGTGAGAACCACTTCACGGACACCTGCAGACGCAAGCTTTGCCGCCTCCGCTGCCGCATCCGCAATCCGCCGGCTGCGCACTCTGCCGCGCGCATAGGGGATGATGCAGTATGTGCAGAACTGGCTGCAGCCGTCCTGCACCTTCAGAAATGCTCTGGTATGGCTGCCCGTCCTGTCCGGCCGGAGAGAATCACAGGACTGCCGGCCGTCAGACAGATCTTCTGCCCGGTCGCAGCCCTGGTCCTGGGCAGCGCCCGCCGCGCTGAAGAATGCTTCAAGCATTTCAGGAAGGTTCTCCTTTTGCGCGGATCCTGCGATCAGATCAATCGCGGGATCCGCCTGCAGCGCCTCACCGTGCACCTCTGCATAGCAGCCGACTGCCGCCACAACGGCATTCGGATTCATCTTCTTTGCCTTATGCAGCATCTGCCGGGATTTCCGGTCTGCAATATTCGTTACGGTACAGGTGTTGATGATATAGACATCCGCGCCCGGTTCAAAGGGGACTGTTTCGTAGCCAGCCGATTCCAGCTGCTGCCGGATCGCCTCGAGCTCATAGGCATTTACCTTGCAGCCCAGATTGTGAAAAGCGGCTTTTCTCCTCATGCTCTCCTTTCTCCTCCCGGAACTCTCTTGACATTTATGACGTTTGTCAGTAAACTGGCGTTGTCAGTAAATTTGCAAGGAGGTTCTGATATGCAGACCGTACAGATATCCCTGAATTCTATAGAAAAAGTAAAAAACTTTGTCAATACAATCGCGCGCTTTGACTGTGATTTTGATCTGATCTCCGGCAGATATGTCATTGACGCCAAGTCCATCATGGGCATTTTCAGTCTGGATCTCTCCAAGCCGATCGACCTGTCCATTCATTGTGAGGAAGACAGTACAGGTGAGATTCTGGAGGCTCTTCAGCCGTATATTCTCAGTGAATAACCCCCGATCATTCTGATTCTGAACTGTTCTGTGCTGCCGGGAATGCGCGCAGAGCTGCATTACAGATCGCCGACGATCACGGTCTCTGCCGTATCTACAGCGGTCTCTACCAGCGGCTCTATGATTCCCTGCAGCTTTTTTTCTGACCGCTCGACAATTTTCAGGATCGGATGCGTCACAGGGTGTTTTGCGACAAAGATCGTGCAGCAGTCCTCATAGGGCAGGATGGACGTCTCATAGCTGCCGATACGCGTGGAAACATCCACAATTTCCTGCTTGTCAAAGCCGATCAGGGGCCTGAACACCGGCATGGTGCAGACGGCGTTCGTGCACACCAGACTGTCAATTGTCTGGCTGGCCACCTGCCCGATGCTTTCTCCCGTAATCAGGGCCTTTGCGCCGTCTTTCTCTGCAAATCGCTCGGCGATCTTCATCATATAACGCCGCATGATGATCGTAAGCTCCTCATGCGGGCACTTCTCGTAAATAGCCAGCTGAATATCCGTAAAATTAACAATATGCAGCCGGATCTGTCCGCTGTACCGCGACACGATTTCCGCAAGGTCGATCACCTTCTGCTTTGCCCGCTCACTGGTATACGGCGGCGCATGAAAGTACACGGCGTCAATCTGTACGCCGCGTTTCGCGGTCATATAGCCGGCGACGGGCGAATCGATACCCCCTGAGAGCAGCAGCATGGCGCTGCCGCTGGAGCCGACCGGCATGCCGCCCGGACCGGGTATTGTCTCTGAGTAGAGATAGATTTTCTGCCGCACCTCCACAGTCAGCACCACATCCGGATTGTGGACATCTACCTTCATCCACGGACAGCCGTACAGCACGGCTTCTCCCAGATCCGCGTTCAGCTGCATGGAGTCCTTCGGATAGGATTTGTTGGAACGGCGGGCAAAAATCTTGAATGTGCGGTTCCTTCCCTCCGGGTAGACCATGCGGACATAGTCAACCGCTGCCCTGGCCAGGTCTTCGAATTCCGTATCCTCTACAATAACGACCGGACAGATTCCGGCAATGCCGAAAACATGCTGCATGGCCTCAAGGGCGCCTTCGTAATCAAAGTCTCCCTCCGCCTGAACATAGATTCTGCCCATCTCCTTTGTGACCGCAAAGGATCCTTCCACCGGCCGCAGGGATCTGACAATCTGATGAACCAGGGCATCCTCAAACAGGTGCCTGTTCTTCCCCTTCACACCGATTTCCGCGTATTTGATCAAAAAAGCCTGGTACATGTCTTTCCCCCGTTTCTGTCTGGTCAGTGTCTGGTATAACGCCGCAGCATCGGGACGACCTCGCCCAGAACTTCCAGCGTCCAGTTTATTTCTTCCTGCGTCGTCGTACCTGCGAAGCTGAACCGGAGAGAGGACTCCATTTCCTCTTTTGTGCAGCCGATCGCCGTCAGTGTCGGGCTGCCCGCCCTCTTGTGGCTGGAACAGGCGCTTCCCGCCGACACACAGATGCCCCGGTCCTCCAGCGTGTGCAGAAGCACCTCGCTGCGGATCCCCATAAAGGACGCGTTTACGATGTGCGGCGCATGCCTGTCTGTATCGTACCAGGCACCGATATCCGAACACCCGTTGATACGCACATTTTTCATGGAAAGCAGCCCGTCTGTCAGCTGCTTTTTGAGTGCCAGCAGATGCGCTTCTGTTTCCTCCGGGCTGCGGTATGCTGCCTCTGCCGCCGCTGCCAGGCCCGCGATTCCCGGAACGTTGTCGGTGCCGGAGCGCATGCCCATCTGCTGGCCGCCGCCATAGATCAGAGGCTTCAGCTTTACTCTTCCGTCAACATACAGGAATCCGGTTCCTTTTGGGCCATGGAATTTGTGGCCGCTGACGGACAGCAGGTCGATGCCCTGTTTTTTGGGGAGGATGCGGTATTTTCCGAATCCCTGGATGGCGTCCACATGAAACAGGGTTTCCGGATTTCTCTCCCGGATTATGCGGGAGATTGCCTCCGCCGGCTCCACAGCGCCTATTTCATTATTCACGAGCATGACCGATACCAGAACCGTATCCGGGCGGATTGCGTCCGCCAGCTGCTGCAGGTCCACACGGCCGTCCCGGTCCGCGGCGAGCCGGGTCACCTCATATCCCTGTTCCTCCAGGTGCTGCGCGGGTGCAGATACAGCCGGGTGCTCAACAGACGATATGATGATGTGCCTCCCGCGCCGCTTCGATGCCTCCGCAGTGCCGAATACAGCCCAGTTGTCAGACTCTGTCCCGCCGGAGGTAAAAAAAATCTCTTTTTCTCTGACCTTCAGTATGCGGGCGATCGTTTCCCTGGCGGCACGGACGTATTTCTCGGCTTCCACGCCGCGCATGTGCATGGACGAGGGGTTGCCGAATTCTTCCAGCATCAGTTTCTGTACGATCTGCGCCGCTTCCGGACAGACTCTGGTCGTCGCCGAATTGTCAAGATATGCTTCCATTGATAATACTGTCCTTTTTCATGGCGTTATTCTTCCAGGAGATACATGAGGATAGACAGCGCGGCCATCCCTGCCGTCTCGGTCCGCAGAATCCGGTGTCCGAGCGTCACCGGCACAAATCCGGCTTCTGCTGCCTGCTGTACTTCCTCCGTCTCAAATCCCCCTTCGGGACCAATCAGCACAGCCACGGACTGGCCGCTGCGCACAGAAGAGAGGATTTCTCTCGTGCGGTCAATGCCCTGCTCATTTTCGTAGGGAATCAGGCGGACATCATATCCGGCCGCAAGCTGCAGAGCCTCGCTGAAGCTGACAGTGCCATGCACCTCCGGGACAATCAGCCGTCTGGACTGCCTGGCGGCGCTCTCGGAAATGCTGTTCCAGCGCACGGTCTTGGAAACACTGCGTCTTGCGTCCAGCTTCACCACGCAGCGTCTGGAGGAGACGGGCACAATCTCATACGCCCCCAGTTCCACTGCCTTCTGGATAATCAGCTCCATCTTGTCTCCCTTGGGAAGACACTGAAAAAGGGCGATATGCGAGGCCAGTTCCTTTGCCGGCTTCTGCGCGTCCGTAATCCTGGCCGTAACCATATCCGCGGCAATGGCAGTGATCTCACAGGTATACTCCCATTCGTCCCCGCAGGAGACAAACAGGACATCACCCGGGCGCATGCGCAGTACGCTGCGGATATGCTTCACATCATCACCCGTAATGTACACACAGCCGTCTGCCATCTGTGACCTGTCTATAAAATAGCGCTGCATGGCTCACTCCTTCCGGAAAGTCAGCGATACCCACTCTCCCTGGCGCGTTTCTTCCAGTTCGCTCAGTCCGGCTGCGGCGGCGGCAGTGCGGACACGGTCTTCATATCCCGCAAGAATTCCCGAAGTGATGTAAATACCGCCTTTTTTCAGGGCGTACGCTGCCGCCGGCATCAGCGGTACGAGCACGCCTGCCAGGATATTCGCAGCCGCGATATCATAGGTCTCAGCCCCCACAGTTTCCCGCAGGTCAGCGTCGTCGATCAGATTGCCGATGTACAGGTCGAAGTCCGACGCCGCAATGCCGTTTGTCGCCATATTATCCTGAACGGCCGGCACCGCGCAGGGATCCAGATCCGTGCCGACGGCGTGGCGGGCGCCCATCATCAGGGCCAGAATCGCCAGAATGCCGCTTCCCGTGCCGATATCCAGCAATTCCGTCTGTG